>JBMFVY010000026.1:0-35214 GCA_049965755.1 Phycisphaerae bacterium
TCTGGTCGGCTATTGCCACCTGCACGCAGCAACAACGCAGCGTCTTTGAGTTCCTGTACCAGACCATCAACAACCACCTCGCAGGAAAGTCCACACCCTCGCTTCTTCCATCAGGCCCGTGAACGGTTACAAAATATCAAGCCCTGCGTGGCACGACTCCGAGCTTGCCCTCCTATTCCCGGGATCAACCCTACTGTTCTGCGGATGCGGTCCGCCGATCAATGCGTCACGGGAATGGCGTTATTCGCAAAATAATGCAGGTTTTCATGTCGCATGTCGCTTCATGTCGCGATTTCCCGTATCGCGCTATATGAAATCAATTTGTTTGTTCATAGGGAAAATCGCGTCACGTTGCGACATGCGACATGCACCTACGCCAAACTGCACGGAAATTTCGGCCATCCCACTCTAACTCCCTTCGACGTCGAGCGCGCAGCCGGCCAACCCGGCGGACCCGGCATGACCTTGATTTGGCCCCCGCCAGGCCTTTACTGACCCGCCGCCGGGGATATCAGCGTGGTTTTGTAGCCGACGCCGGTGATCCGGTGGATCAGCGCTTCGGGCTTAAACTCGCCGTCGGCCTTAACCACCGCCGTCCCTTTTGCAAACGACACCTTCGCTGATTTCACGCCGCGTAACGCCGCAATGGAACCCTGCAGCCCATTGGCGCACTCTTGGCAATCCATGCCTGAAATATGAAATTTATAGGTGCGCAGCATGCTCAGATTCGTCGCCGCCGTGTCTGAGCCGTTGGCCCCGGTGGGGCGGTCAGGTGCACTTGAGCCGCCGGCGGCTGCAGCTTTCGTGCTACCCGCGGCGCCGGGCCTGCCGCCAAAAATTTTCTGCAGCGGGGCGCTGTAATACGGAAACGTGGCAAACGCCACCACCAATACCGCCGATATCCACAACATCACACGGTTGAACCGCGCCAGAGAGCCGGGGGCACAGGCTTCACCCGGTGCGCACGCAGCCCTGCGGCCGTAGCTGAAATAAAATCCAAGCCCAAGTGCCACGACCGCGACCGCCACGAAAATCCACCGAGCACCAATAATAAACTTGGCCAGCCCCGCCGCCGAAAGGCCAAGCCCCAGCAGGGCGAGCGGCAACCAGCAGCAGGCGGAAGCCAAGATGGCGGCCACAACGGCCACGGCGCCCGCAGACCAGGTCTTCGGTGCGTTTTGGTCGGTTTGGGTTCCGACCGGTGAATCCTTCGGCGTGCAGCAACTCTCGCCGCCGGTGTTATCAGTTGGATGTTGCATATTCATGATGCACCTCGATTCCTAATAAAAAATCCCTCATGTGGCGCAGCAGCTCAGCTGCGCCACATCCTTGCCAAAGGTGATGGCGGCAAGTTTGATGCCTTCGCCCAGCGTCAGGTACGGATGGAAGCTATCGCGAATCTGCCGCACGGTGATGCCAAATTTGATCGCCAGTGCCGCCTCCATCAGCAATTCCGCCCCCTCCGGCGCCAGAATCCTGGCGCCGAGCAGCAAATCCGTCTTCCGGTCGCGGATCAGTTTGATTACGCCGCGGGTATCACGGGCTGCAATTGCTCGCGGCACATGGTGGAGAGGCAGGCTCGCCGCTTCCGCATCGTACCCCGCCGTAGCCGCCTGCCGTTCATCCATGCCCACACCGGCAAGTTGAGGATCGGTGAAAACCACCCACGGCAGGGCGGTATAGTCGGACTTGCGGCCCGCGCCGGAGATCGCGTTTTCCGCTGCCAATGCCCCTTCGTATGCCGCCGTATACACGAACATGTTCCCGCCGATCACATCCCCCGCCGCCCAGATGCCGGGATGCGAGGTTTCCAGCGTGGGGCCCACTTTGATAAACCCGTGTTCATCAAGCTCCACGTCCGCCGTTTCCAAACCGAGATTGCCCGTATTGGGCCTGCGGCCTGTGGCCACCAATATCTGCGCCGCGGTGATGCTACGTCTTTCCCCTTGGATCATGGCCTTCACCGTCACGCCCGCATCGCTGCGGTCAACGCGTTCAATCTTCGCGCCCGTATGAATCTCCAACCCCTCCGCCTCCAGATAACCCGCAAGGGCGTCCGTGATATCGTCCGCTTCCGTCGGCACGATATGATCTGATCGCTGGAGTACCGTCACCCGGCTGCCAAAGCGTGCAAACATCTGCGCGCACTCCAGCGCGATGTATCGCCCACCCAGAACAATTAATGATTCAGGAAGGGCTTCAAGCTCGAAGGCCGATTCATTGGTCAGATACCCCGCATCCGCGAGGCCCGGTATCGGCGGAATCGTCGGGGCCGCGCCGGTGGCGATGATCAAATGTTCCGCAGAAAGCCGACGATCGACCACCTGAACGCTGTTGGCATCAAGCAACTTGGCGTGTCCGTGAATCAGTTCAACCTGCGGCAGATTACGGATCACATCAACATATTTGGCCTCTCGCAGCGCCGCAACCAATTGCCGCTTCTCCTGAATAACGGCGGAAAAATCCGCCAGTGATCCGCCGGTCTGAATTCCCGCGAAAGGATTGCTTCTGGCGCGGTGCAGCGATTCTGCCGCCCGCAGCAGCGTTTTGGATGGAACGCATCCGACATTCACGCACGTGCCGCCCGTCGGCAGGTGGGAATTGATGATGGTGACTTTTTCCGCCCCCAATTCCACCGCCCGTGTGGCGGCCGCAAATGCTGCTGATCCGCCGCCGATGATGATGAGTTTTCCGGCAGTGTCTTTGCAGTTCTCATTATTACAACATGAAATCATAACAGCTCATTTCTCCGCGTAATCTGCGGTAATTTCTCGCCCAGCCCGCCAAAAACATTTTACACCTTGCACTATGGTGTAAGGTCAAGCGGAAAATTCAGATTTTTATTTTCGGATGGAATTTTGATTGGTAAGCAAAGGAAATACCGAGGGTTATGTCGGCGCCACAACATCTGCTCTGTTGGCGTCCCCCGCCGGCCGCCGAAACGCACCAGAGCCTCCCCTCACCCCTTCGCGGCTGTCTGCAATTGCTCCACCACCGCACAACGCCCCGGTTTGCCATCGCGGCAGAGTTGTAAATCGTCGGCCAGAATCTTTTCCAGACGCTTGAGTTCCCCGATTTGCGCCCGAACTGCCGCGAGCCGCTGCTCAATAAGGCTGCCGACCGCGCGGCACTGGCCACTCGATTTTGAGCCATTGGCAACTTGCAGCATGCTTTTAATATCGTTGATCGAAAATCCACCAGCATGGGCGAGGCGAATAAATCGCAGGCGTTCAAGCGAATGTCGGTCGTAATAACGGTAGTTGCTCGCGGTGCGTCCGGCCGGGAGCAGCAGGCCGATGCGTTCGTAATACCGTACCGTTGTCACGGGCACGCCCGCGGTCTTGGCCAACTGACCGATATTGAAGCGCTCTGAAAAACTCATCACCAACCATGATATGTCGGGTCAGGTGCGGGGCAAAGCCGCTTCGGGAACTGCGGATATCCAATAAATCGAGACGGTGCGCGAAAACATCATTTGTCCCGCTCATATCCCCACTCGTTGGGCGGCTGGCGGCCACTGGCGCCGGATGGGTAATCTTCCGGCGGCTGGGGCATAAGACCATCGGTGCGACCCGCCCGACTTTTGGATCGGCTTAATATCACCATCAATACCGAAAATGGAAACAAAGGAATTCCTATCGACTCATAGGCCCAGATCGGCTGGTGCGCCGCGAGAAAGACATACGCCATGACGGCACCGGCGAGCATCACAACCGGCTAGAAAAAGGTAATGCCCAAGACCGCCCAGGGTAGCAGGCGCCGGGTGGAACCGGGCGAATCAAACATCATGATCGCCGCCAGCAGGCTCGGGATAAGCAGCGCCGAGCACCCGGCCAGCAGAATCGTAAGCAGCATCAGGATGACGCGATTAAGAGTTGGGTGGGTGAACCAAGTCAACAGATTCGTCAGCAAGACACACCTCAACCGCACAACCGGCAAACGCACCTCGTTGCCGCCCGCGAGATCATACCGCTGGCGCGGCAGGCCGTCGCCGCCATCGGCTTGATCGGCCGCTTGAATCAGGCGTGTATATGAAATCGCGTTTCGGGATCAGCCTTCGATCCTTGGAGTCGGCTGAGATAGCCTCCCCGCGATCATGTTCGATTGTTGACTCATATATGGGACATGCGATGAATCTTTAATTCGTCAAGGTTCCGGCGACGGGGAGACGATAGCAATCTCCAGATAATTTCAACTCCCGGCTTTCAGTCGGCCCAAGTTAAGGAATTTAGAGATGGCGATAAAAGTGATGGACGAGCGGGAAATATTGCGTCCCGAATCTGCAAAGAAAATCAGACCGGCGGGAACGGCGAGATCAACCCAGCGTGCTCGCTGTGTTCTTTTCAGCGACCGATCAACATCAGGACCTGAGGTTGCCGATAATAATCGGAATGAATCGACGGCGGTTGATGCGATCGCACAATTGGCAAAGATATGTTCTCCGAGGGATAGCCGACGAATGAAAAAAAGAAACCCGGCGGACTCGGGCGCCGGATTGGGCGCATGGTTGGGACTCGGAGTTGTGGCATTCGCATCAGTTGCCTTTTTTGTCCGTGCACCTCTTTTACATTCCATCTTCGGATCTACCGGATCGTCGCATCCATCTTCAGTTGTTTCACACTCCGCTTTTGCAGTGAAAACTCTCCCGGCACAACCTGTTACGGCCGCTAACCCAAGTGCCGCGCTGCCGGTCCTGAAACTTCCGGAGATCATAAGCCGCCCTGTCCAGACGCAAACGAGCGGCAAGAGAGTCGCCCAAATCTCTGCGGTAAAGTCCGCACGGGTGATTATCGGTAATCATGCCGCTGAGGTTACTCATGGATCACAACCCGTGAATGTCAGCAAGGCCGTCAGTAAGGGCCGAAGTGAAACCGCGACCGCCACAAGCAACTCATCCGGGTTTGATGTCAATAATCCTCCCGGAGCGTTATTTTCGCGAGTATCCGGCGGTTAATTCTGCACCGATTCGTCACCTGCTGCAGTCTGCGGTAAAAACGATTAACTCCAGGAGACGCCACGGGGTCGGGCGAGACGATCTCAGACAAATAACATCGAATTGCGACCCACACGGTAGTGATAACATCATATCCGTGGGCCAACTCAACGGAGCTCTTACATCAACTTCCTGCGGCGGCACGTGCCCAAACCGATGAAGCGAGACGGTCATCGGCCCGGCTACCCGGCCAATGCTTCTTTCTGCAGTCGATGCAGCCGCCGAATTCCGGTGGATGCCAAGGCCAGCATCGCATCCAATTCCGATCGGGAAAATGTATTTTCCTCACCGGTGGCCTGAAGTTCAATAAACCGCCCGTTGGAAAGCATCGCGACATTCATATCCACATCGGCAACGGAATCTTCGCTGTAATCAAGGTCCAGCATCGGCACACCGCGCACAATGCCGACGCTCACCGCAGCCGTTTGACCGATGATCGGATCACGGACGAGTAGGCCGCTCTTCATGGCGGCGGAGGCCGCATCGCGCAGCGCCACATACGCCCCGGTGATGGCGGCGGTACGCGTCCCCCCGTCCGCCTGGAGCACATCGCAATCCACAAAAATCGTATTCTCGCCCACCCGATCCAATGCCACCACCGCCCGAAGCACGCGCCCGATCAATCGCTGGATTTCCACACTGCGGCCGTCCGGCTTGGCGCCATCACGACGCTTGCGTCCCACAGTAGATGACGGCAGCATAGCATATTCAGCCGTAAGCCAACCGACGCCTTTGCCCTTGAGCCAGTCGGGTACGCCTTTCTCAATCATGGCCGTGCACAGGACTTTCGTCCGACCGAACGTCGCAATCACCGATCCGCCGGCATGGTGCGTGAAATGACGGGTAAAAGATACCGGGCGCAACTGATTCGGTCGGCGGTTTTCGTGGCGTGCCAGTTTTCCGGTTCTTGCATGTAAATCTGTCATTTATTTTCCATTCAATTGGGGTACACGATTGATCTCCGGCGGTCGTCCGCCGTAATCACGCCCCGGCCAGCAGATCGGCCAGAAGCGCCTTTTGAAAATGCAGGCGGTTATGCGCCTCTTCAAACACCCGGCTCTGCGGTCCGTCGATCACGTCATCGGTAATCTCCACTCCGCGATACGCCGGAAGACAGTGCAGAACAATGGCATGCTTCGGAGCCTTGGAGAGTAATTCGGTATTAATCTGGTACGGCCTGAAGACGGGCAGCCGCTGGGCTTTTTCCGCTTCCTGCCCCATGCTCACCCAGGTATCGGTGTAGATGGCGTCGGCATTGGCCACGGCCACCCGGGGGTCATCCGTCACGAGACATTCAATCGGAAACGCTGCCTGCACGGCACGGAAATCAGCTTCAGGCAGCCGATAGGCGGGCGGCGTGGCAATGGCAAAGCGCATTTTGAAGACCGCGCACGCCTCAAGCAGCGATCGGGCAACATTATTCCCGTCGCCGATATACGCCAGCGTGCGTTCCTCCACTGAGCCGAATGCTTCTTGAATCGTAAGCAGGTCGGCCATGGCCTGGCAGGGATGGCTGTGATCGGAGAGACCATTGATGATGGGAATCGTGGCATGACGGGCCAGGTCAATAATGGTCTGATGTGAAAAGGTGCGGGCCATGATGGCATCGCACATCCCCGAAAGGACCCGGGCGACATCCGGCACCGATTCCCGGGAACCCAACCCAATTTCATTGGGTGAAATATAAATGGCGCTGCCGCCGAGTTGAGTCATCGCGACATCAAAGCTCACGCGGGTTCGCAGTGACGGCTTTTCAAAAATCATCGCGAGGGTTTTGCCGGCGGCAAGCGGTTCACGCTTGTGCGCCAGGTGCGCGGCCTTGAGGCGCCCGGCGAGCGAAAGCAGATGCTTTAGTCGATCTGCGTCCGTTGATAGAATATCGATAAAGTGAGCAGGCTTGCCCGTGTCTTGCATTTGAATCTTGTGATCAGGCATCATTTATCCTCGGATGATTTCAGTGCCGACGCCCCGGTCGGAGTAAATTTCCAATAGCAGTGAATGGGGAAAACGCCCGTCGATAATGTGCGTCTTCTGTACACCCGCCTCCAGCGCAATCAGGCATGATTCCACCTTGGGGAGCATCCCTTCCGAGATTTCGCCCGCCGCGATAAGCCGCTCAATATCCGCGCGGGTGACACTCCGGAGCAGCGACTGCGGATCATTCTTTCGGGCCCGGATGCCGTGCGTGTCCGACACGAGCACCAATTTCTCGGCGTTGCAGGCGGCGGCAACAAACCCCGCCGCGGTATCGGCGTTGACATTGAGTTTCCCCCCGGCGCCGTCGAGCGCAATCGGCGCGATGACGGGAATAACATCGGCCCGCGTCAGCGCGGAAATCAGCATGCTGTTGACTCGCTTCACCTCTCCCACCCGGCCGATATCAATCTTGCGGTTATCGGGCGCCGAGAGGAACAGTTTTTCGCCGAACAGCACGGCGCTGCCGAGCGAGTGCAGCGGCATGGCCCGTCCGCCGAGTGCTTCGATGGTTTCCACAATGAAGGAATTCACCTGATGCACCAGCACATGTTCGGCAATCGCGAGGGTGTTTTCGTCGGTGTAGCGGCGACCCATCACAAACTGAGCCTGGATACCGGCCTCCGACATCGCCTGCGTAATCGCCTTGCCGCCTCCGTGGACAACCACCGGCCGCATGCCGACGGCGTGCATGAAGACCACGTCCGTAAGCACCTTGCGAAACTCATCCTGGCTGTCCATGAATGAACCGCCGAGTTTGACGACGACAATTTTTTCATTGAAACGCTGAATGTAACCGAGAGCTTCAATTAAAGCTCCAGCCTTTTCAAGCACACCGGGTTCGACAGGAATATCCAAATTACCTTCCCATTGATATCATCCAAACCGAGCGGTAAAGAATACGGAGGTGTGCCCCGCATTTCAAATGCCGGCGCCGCCCGGAATTCAACCGCCGATCGGTTCGTGCGGATATCTTTGCCCGAAGAGCGGGCCATGGGAGGATTTCTTGACCCCCGAAACGCGTTTTGTCTGTATCACCCATCCGTCGCCGGAACTTGCCGACCGCGGCATCGACTGCATTTTGGCGGGGCCGGAGAGAGGTGGTATGGCCCGGCGGTTGGAGATACGCGCACGGCGATCGGGTTTTGACGCCCTTTGTCGACAGTACAACATCTCCGCCACCAATCAGGTGGTTTGCCTGCAGAATGATCAGGTGGCCGCCGCCGGTCTCTGGGTCCCCAATCCGGGTAAATCGGCGATTTGCTATTTGCCGCCAAGCCGCTATCTGCAGGGTCGAGAAGCCCAGACGGCCGCATGTCTGAAGGCTGCCGCCGGTGAGGCTGCGGCCGCCGGCATGAAAATGATTCAGGGTATTTTTGACCCCGAAGAAAAAATTCTGCCGGGCATCTACCAGTTGGCGGGGTATCAACTGCTGGCTGTTTTACAGTTCATGGAACATACCGCACGCTGGACGCTTCCCGAGATTCAGCTTCCCGACGATTATTATCTGGAGACCTATCGCCCCGACACGCACGAACTCTTCAAGCAGGCCATCGGTGCAAGTTATGAGCAGACTCTCGATTGCCCCGCAATGTCCGGACTCCGCAGTTTGGACGAAGTGATCATCGGGCATCAACACGCCGGCACGTTTGATCCCGCGCTCTGGTTTGTTTTGGTTCATCAAGCCCGTGGTGTCGGCGTATTAATCCTCACCTATCATGCATCGATGGACTCACTCGATGTAACCTATCTGGGTATCGGCCATGCCCATCGTGGGCGCCATCTCGGTTTATTTTTTATGACCCAGACTCGCAAAATCATGCGATTGACCGGCGCCCGAACCAGCATGTTGGCCGTTGACGAACACAATACTCCCGCAGTCGGTTTATATCGTAAAGTCGGGTATCGCCCCACACAGCGTCGCGAGGTTTATTTTTTACCGCTTGGCGTAAAAAGCCGATAAAACAATGATGGATAAAGGCGATTTCAAATCCGCTGCCGAAATGGCAGTGAATCCACAATCTATACCCAGCGGCGTGTAATAAACGTTGGAAGTTTTTGGCGATGATCTCTAAGCGCATAAAAATACGTGATCTGTGATCATGTGAATAAAGCGGGATTAATTCTCACTGGCGTGGTGTTTACCAAACCTTAATACTACATCCCGCTCGAGCAGCTAACCGGCTTGGTGGAGACCATCTGGGAAGCAAACCTTGCGGCGGTCGGACGGATCCGGCCGTCGCTTTATGAATGTCAAACAGGGTGATCCCGCAGACGAGCCGCGCAGATGTTTCGGTGGCTCATCAACAGGATCGGGTATGCCGGCCCGGCGCTCTTTTGTTTCGTGGAGTTTTTCGGCCGCCGCACGCGGCCAATATACGGGGTCATCAGAGGCCCCCGCAGAATCAGGCATCGTACTGGCAATGGACTGCCGCTTCCTTCTGGAAGATTGAACCTGGACGGTTCAGCGTTTCGCATGCGTAACCGCAACGTGACGTATCATCTGGAAAGGAGTCCTTTGTGCAGACGATTGTTGAATCCCCCCCGTCAGCGTCTGAGAGTCATTTCGCTCCCCTCATACAGGGTGCAGATGCGATATCGGAAATCAAAGCCGCACTGTCAGAGAGAATCGGTGAAATTCGCTTTGTGCAGTGGTTCGGTCCGCAGACGCGCTTTGAAATGGCCGATGGCACCCTCACCGTGCTGGCGCCCAGTGCGTTCGTCGCTCAATGGATTCGCGGGCATTTTACCGACGATCTGCGCCGGATGGCACTTACGATGGCGGGCATCACTGACGTGGAGATTCGCGCTGATGGACAGGATATTTCCCCGGCAGGCAGGGCCGCGGCTTCCATCAGCGGCGCTGCGCCCCTGAATCGGGAGTTGCCTGCTGCCACGCGTCCGTCGAATCCCCTGCGTCTGAATCCGCAGTTCACCCTTGACCGCTTTATCAGCGGAGTCGGCAATCGAATGGCACTGCATGCCGCCAAAATGCTTGTCGCATCTCCCGAAAAAATTCATGGGCCGCTCTTTATCCACGGCAATTGCGGTTTGGGTAAGACCCATCTGCTTCAAGGTATCTGTCGCGGCTGGGCTGAGTCTTTCCCGCAGCGGCCGTGGCGCTATGTGACGGCGGAGCAGTTTACCAACGAATTTCTGGAAAATATTAAAAAAGGAACCATGGGGCTTTTCCGCCGGCGGATGCGCCGCATCGATTTGCTGGTGGTCGACGATGCCCATTTCTTCAGCCGAAAAGCCTCCACGCAGCAGGAATTTCTGCATACCTTCAATGAGATTATCGCTGCCGGCGGAAAAATTGTTCTCGCGGCAGACTGTGCTCCCCGGGATGTAACGGATATCACCGAGGCACTGGCGTCGCGGTTGATGAGCGGCTTGGTGGTTCGCATCGATCTGCCCGATGTGCAAACCAAGGCGGCGATACTTCGGCAGGCCGCCGAGAGCCGTGGCTGGACCATCAGCGATGTGGTGATTAACCGGCTCTCGCGTGAGCCGGTCGCTAATGTGCGTGAATTGGAGGGGCGGCTGACTCAGACGCTTATGCGCCAGACCGTGGGCAGTGCATCCGCCGTATTGCCCCCGCAGCCGAATGTCGATTCAAATCGCGATGAACTTCCGCCGGAAGCCTCGGTAGACGTGATCCTGCAGGCAACGGCCGAATATCTGGGGCAGGAACTCGCCAAGCTTACGGGCGGATGTCGCAGCGCCGAATGTGCCCGCGCTCGAGGCATCGCCATGTACCTGCTGCGGGAGTTGGCCCACAGAAGTTATCCGGAGATCGGTCGGACCATCGGCGTGAAAAGTCATTCTGCAGTCATCAACGCCTGTCAACGTATATCCCACCAGATCGAGGTCAGTCACGTTCTGATGTGGCGGGTGGGGGGGGCTCTTCGCAGTGCCAGCGTGGCCCAGGTGGTGGCCGATATCACGGCCCGCATCCGCCAGTTACCGCGAACCGGCCCCCGTACAGGCGTTGCCGTAATCGCTACCGACCGGATATCTAATCGCACCCCAGATGGTACTCAATGATGTGCCGATACGGCTCGGACGGTCGCACGATGGTTGATGGAAAGTGAGCATGGTGCACCGAATCGGGAAAGTGCTGCGTCTCCAGGCACAGGCCGCCATGTTTCAGGTATCGTCCTCCGATGCCGCTTACGCTGCCGTCAAGAAAATTGCCCGTGTAGAGCTGCACGCCGGGCTGAGTGGTGCAGACACGCAGCGTCCGATGGCTTTTCGGATCGCACACCGTCGCAGCAGGACGCAGGCCGCGGGAATCCGTTTCGCTGGTTAATACATAATTATGGTCATATCCCGGCGAAACGGCGGCGATGTCCCGCCCGACCGCCCGGCTGGTGCGAAAATCCAGCGGTGTACCGGCGACGGAACGTATCTCACCGGTGGGAATCAGGGTGGCATCCGTGGGCGTGTAAAAATCGGCGTCAATCATGAGTTCATGTCCAAGAATATCCGTCGAACCGGCGCCGCTTAGATTGAAATAGGTGTGATTGGTGAGGTTGATGGGGGTCGGGGCATCTACAGCGGCGAGCATCTCCAGACGGATAACACCCTGCTCGTCCAGCGTGTAAATGGCACTGAATTCCGCCGATGCCGGAAATCCTCCTTCGCCGGCAGGACTATGGTAGGAGAATTCAACTCCCATCTGCCCTTCCACCTCAATCGGCTTGGCCTGCCACAGTTTCAGGCCGAGGCCTGCATTGCCGCCATGGAGACAATGGGGGCCGTTGTTGGCTTCCAGTCGGTAGGTTTTTCCGGAAAGTTTGAATTGGGCGCGCGCAATACGATTGGCTACGCGTCCGACCATGCAGCCGAAATGCGGATGGGGCGCGATGTAATCCGCCAGCGAAGAAAAACCGAGCACGATATTGGCTTTGCGGCCCAATCGGTCCGGAGCGATAAGTTCTGTAATCGTCGCCCCCAAGGCGGAGAGTTTCATCTCCACTCCTGCCTGATTGGAGACGCTGTAAAGCTGCACCGGCGTTCCATCCGGCATAGTACCAAAAAGTTCATGGGACAATTTCACATCTTTCTCCTGACGATCTTCACCCGCTACACCCGGACACGGCCGTTTGGTGTATCCCACCATTCCCGCATCTGGGGCGCCTACCCGTAAATGGGACTCTCGGCCGAGTTCAATCCTAACGTGATGGGTGGCTCGCGTCATCCGCCAGTAAGTTGGTGCTGCCGGTTCGGGCTGCGTCTGTCGATTCAGGGCATCGAAGCCGTACCTATTTCCGCACCGCTTGGTTGCGTCACCGTGCATTACAGGCGCATTTCTGATATGTAAGTCTATTATTAATCGATGGTTGTGAACAGGCGGCCGTGATCGACCGCTAACTTTCCCCTGTTTTTAGGGTCAGAGAGGGCTTACGCAGGCGTATAGTCGTCTGACGCATGAGTTCTCGCCATGTGGCGAAAAAGCAGGCGCGCGGGCAGGAGCGGCGAAAATTCGCCAATGGGAAAAAATCCCCAGTTTCGCTCTCTCGCGCCGAAAGACACCCGCTTGAGTTAAAATAGCTCTGCGATGTACGGGTCGCAGTGGTTGGGATGGAAAACCTATGACTCAGACTTACCGACGCCCATTGGAGGCGATTCAGACACCGGCCACGCTGCCGCATCAGAAAACGCGAATCACCGCCAGGGGGAAATTCTTCTATCTCGGTGATCAGCGCTTCACGATTCGAGGGGTTACTTACGGCCCGTTTGCGCCGGAGGCGGATGGGTGCGAATATCACTCGCCCGAAAAAGTGGATGCCGATTTCGCCATGATGCGGGAGCATGGATTTAATACCGTGCGACTTTACACCGTTCCGCCGGTTTGGCTGCTGGACGCTGCCGCATCGCATGACCTGCATGTTCTCATCGGCCTTCCTTGGGCGCAGCACACCGGATTTCTGGATTCCCGCGCCACGCAGAAACAGATCATTCACGATGCCGTGGAACAGGCACGCTCATGCGCCGGGCATCCGGCACTGCTCGGTTTTACCATCGGCAATGAAATTCCAGCCTCCATCGTGCGATGGTATGGATACCGCCGCATTGAAAAGTTTCTGCGGCAGATGTTCAATGCCGTCAAACAAGTTGCGCCCGACGCATTGGTCACGTATGTCAATTATCCGACAACCGAATATCTGTATCTTCCGTTTCTGGATTTTCTCGCGATGAACGTGTATCTGGAATCGGAAGTGAAATGGTCGCGCTATCTGAGCCGGCTCCACACCATCGCCGGCGATAAGCCGCTGCTTCTGGCTGAACTCGGTGTTGACAGCCGATCGAAGGGTGAACACGCTCAGGCGCAGATGCTCGGATGGCAGATTCGATCGACGCTGCGGGCGGGGTGCGCGGGCGCATTTATATTTTCATGGACCGACGAATGGCATCGCGGTGGTGTGGAAATTCATGACTGGCACTTCGGCCTCACCACACGTCGGCGGGAGCCTAAACCGGCGCTGGCATCCGTTGCCGACGCCTTTGCAGCCCGCCTTACCGGTTCCACAGCCCGGTGGCCCAAGGTTTCAGTTGTCATCTGCAGCTACAACGGTTCGCGCACCATCCGCTTCTGCCTCGACGGCGTGATGAAACTTGACTATCCCGATTACGAAGTCATTGTTGTCGATGACGGTTCAACGGATTCGCTGGCGGCGATTGCCGCCGAATACCCCGTTCGTGTGATTCGGTCCGAAAATCAGGGCTTAAGCAATGCCCGGAATGTCGGCCTTCGCGCTGCTACTGGAAAAGTAATAGCCTATCTGGACGATGACGCCTCCCCGGAACCTGACTGGCTCACCTTCATCGTTGATACGCTTCAGCGGGGCAGTTACGTCGGCGTGGGGGGGCCCAATATCCCGCCGGTCGGCGATGGCGATGCGGCCGTTGCGGTGGCGCGTTCACCCGGCGGTCCCATCCATGTGCTGCTCAGCGATACCACCGCGGAGCACATCCCCGGCTGCAACATGGCATTTATCACCGAGGCCTTGCGTTTGATCGGCGGCTTTGACCGGCAGTTCCGCATCGCCGGAGATGATGTGGACATCTGCTGGCGGCTCCAGGCTCGCGGCTGGCGGCTGGGTTTTGCGCCGGCGGCGGTCGTGTGGCACAAACGACGAAATTCCATCCGTGCTTATTGGCGCCAGCAACTCAACTACGGCAAGGCCGAGGCCATGCTTGAACGAAAATGGCCTGAAAAATATAACGGGTTTGGTCACATTGCCTGGACCGGTCGGCTTTACGCCGGGGGCTTTCAGCAATATCTCAACTGGGGGCGGCGGCGCATCTATCACGGTTCGTGGGGAAGCGCACTTTTTCAGAGCGTTTACCACGGTTCGCCAAGCCTCGCCATGTCGCTGGCCATGATGCCGGAATGGTATCTCGGCGTTGTGCTGATCTGTCTGCTGCTGGTGTTTGGATTCTACTGGCACCCGTGGATGCTCGGTCTCCTGCTGCTTCTTTCTGTGGGCGCAACCGTCACTCAGGCTGTCATCGGGGTTCTGCAGAGCCAATTTGAACAGCCGCCGCAGACTCAACGCAAACTTTTGAAACTCCGCCTGCTCACCATGTGGTGCCATCTCATCCAACCTGTCGCCCGGCTCAAGGGCCGGATGACGTGCGGTCTCACACCATGGCGTATGCGTTTCTCCGGCGGATTTCGTCTGCCCGCGCCGACGCAGTGGAAAATCTGGAGCGAGCGTTGGCGGGGCCCCGAGGAGCGGCTCACAGAACTGGAACACCGTATCAAGAAGCAGGGGATATGCGCTCGCCGGGGTGGTGATTTTGACTCCTGGGATATCACCCTGTGCAGCGGCGTTTTCGGCGGGGCAAGGCTATGCATGGGCGTCGAAGAACATGGCGCCGGGAAGCAGTTGGTTCGCGTCAAAGCCCGGCCTGTTTTTTCCAAACTATGGGTCGCTATTCTGGTCATCTTGACCGCCATGGGCACTATTGATCTCATGTCCCGGGGCATTCTGGCATCGCTGCTTGTCATGACGCCTGCCGTGCTCATCGCGGTGCGGCTGGTGTTGGACAGCGGGGCAGCCATGGCGGCGATCCGAAGCGCATTGACGGTTGAACGCCCGGGTGAAATGCAGCTCAAGGGGCATTTGTGACCGGCGCGGAAGAAGCAATTCAAGGTACTAAAAAGGCCCGCCCGCGGGCTTTGACGGTGACCCGCCGCCTGCTCGGGGCCTGCATGCAGGGCCATTGGGCGGCCGCCGCACTGGGGGCGGGACTCATGCTGCTTGGCACGGGTGTGAGCCTGCTCCAGCCGTGGCCGATGAAATATATTGTTAATATCGTGTCCACCGGTCGAGCGCCATCCTTTGTTACAGAAGCTGAACGCTGGGCCCACTCCATAATTCCCGCCGTCCACGGGCCTCTGGGGGAAATCACGGTGCTCTGTGCCGCGCTTCTGCTGATAAGTCTCCTGGCCGCGGGGATCACCGTGTTGAGTACCTGGCTTCTTATTGCCGTCGGCCTGCGAATGGTATTTCGCCTCCGGTGCCGGGTTTTTGAACACCTTCAGAGCCTTTCGCCGGCATTTCATGATTCCACCACGGTCGGAGATTCGCTCTATCGCGTTACCTGGGATACCTATGCGATCCAGACGATTTTCAACGAGGGACTCATCCCCGGACTCACGGCCGTGGTAACGCTTGCAGGAATCGCCGCGGTCATGATCGGCCAGCAGTGGATGCTCGGCGCGGTGACCTTTGCGGTCGGCATTCTGTTGGTACTCTTCCTGCGTCGTATTGAAAAACCCACGACTGATTTATCTCTCCGCGTCCATGAAAATGAGAGTTCAGTCAGTACCCGGGCGGAGCAGACGCTGGCAGGTATTCGAACCGTCCAAGCCTTTGGTCGGGAAAAGCATGAGGCGGACCGTTTCGCCCGCCAGGCGGCCGAGAGCCTTAAATTCAACCTTCGCCTCACGCTGCTTCAGACTGCGGGACAGAGTGTTGTCGGCGTGCTTTTCGCTCTGGGCACCGTCGCGGTCATCTGGCTTACCGCAAGGCAGGTAATCAGCGGCCACCTTTCCCCGGGTGACGTGGTGCTCATGGTGGGTTATATCGCGCTGCTCTTCAAACCGCTCGAGAGTCTCGCTCAGACCGTGTCATCGCTGCAGGGAGCGGCGGCCGGTGCGCAGAGAGTCTTTGAAATTCTTGATCGTAGACCAAACCCCGGTGATTCTCCCGATGCACGGCAACTTACAGCGCCGGTAGTCGGCGATATTGAGTTGCGGCACGTTGATTTTTCCTACCCCACCGGACGCCCTGTGCTGCAGGATATTAATCTGAAAATTCCCTCCGGTACTTCATTGGCACTCGTCGGCCCGTCCGGGGCCGGCAAAAGCACGCTGGTGAGTTTGCTGCCGCGGTTTTACGACCCCACCGCCGGGCAGGTACTCCTTGACGGGCTTGATATCCGCACGCTCAGGTTAGATTCGCTGCGGCAACAGATCGCCATGGTGCCTCAGGACCCCGTTCTCTTTGATGTGACCATCGGCGAAAACATCGCCTATTCCAACCCGCACGCGGATATGGATGAAATTCGCGCTGCCGCAAAGGCGGCCGGTGCTTTGGAATTTATTGAACGTCTGCCTCGCGGCATGGAGACTTCCATTGGCGAGCGGGGCGTGATGCTCTCGGGCGGCCAGCGCCAGCGCCTTTCGCTGGCCCGTGCATTCCTCAAAGACGCTCAGATCATTATTCTCGACGAACCGACCACAGGGCTCGATGCGCAAACCGAAGCTGATCTCCTTTCGGCCCTGCGGAGACTCATGTTCGGTCGTACGACCATCATTATCTCTCACCATCTGCAGACCGTCGAATTTGTTGATCGTATAGCCGTTTTGGATCAAGGGCGCATCGTGGAGTGCGGCCGTCACGAAGAACTGGTCGAATCGCACGGCCTGTATCAAAAGCTGCACCGCTTACGGACGCAACGACATCCATTTCCCGGAGCCGTATGACCGATTCACAGGTTCAGTCCATTTGGGACAGCGGAACGTTGCCCCCGAACGTCAATGCCGGTGTCGGTGTCCGCATTCATGGTCTCCATGCTTTTCGACGCATCCGCTCAACGGAGCCCGACGCACTGGTGATCGGATCATATTCAACACTTGACAGCGTTCAGTTTTCAATCGCCCCCGGCGCCCGCGTCTCAATAGGCAGTTATTGCTGCTTCACGGCCGCGGTCATTATGAGTGCGTCACGCATATCCATCGGCAACTATGTACTGATCGGATTCAACACCGTCATCGCCGATTCGGATTTTCACCCGCTGGATCCCGCGAAGCGAATGGCCGACGCCGTTGCCTGTTCGCCGAATGGTAGAAATGTCCCGCGGCCCGAGGTGGCGGCTCAAGCGGTCGTCATCGAAGACGATGTGTGGATCGGTCCGGCCTGCGTCATACTCAAGGGGGTACACATCGGCCGGGGAGCGTGGATCGCACCGGGCAGCATCGTGACTCGCGACGTCCCGGCGGGTGGGGGTGTCGGCGGCAATCCCGCCTGCGTCTTGGAGCGAACGCTGTGACAAGAGTGATCCCCGGCGATTGGTTCCCCGGCGCTATTCCGAATAATGTCGTTCTCGGCGAGGGGGTACATATTGAAACCACATCGAGCTTTTCTCGTTTCCGCAGTCAGCGGCCCGCGGCCGCAACCTTCGGCGATTACAGCTCCGCCTATGCGGGCTGCATGTTTGATCTCGGCCCGGATGCTCAATTGCATGTCGGCCCATGGACCCTGCTTAACGGCCTGTGGGTGATCGCCGATGCACATGTCTCCATCGGTTCTCACGGGCTGATTTCATGGAATGTCGTGATCATGGATACCTATCGTGCTTCGCGCGATGCTGCAACACGCCGCGAGCAACTCAAGGCGTTTGCGCGCTGCCGCAATCCCGATGTTCTGAGTTGCCATGATCCTGCCGAGGCACCCCGCAACGTCATTATTGAAGATAATGTATGGATCAGCTTTGACTGCTGCATCCTGCCGGGAGTACGGATCGGCGCCGGCAGCGTGATCGGCGCCAGATCGGTTGTGCACGCCGACATTCCGCGGAATACCCTGGCAGCGGGAAATCCGGCCCGAATCATTCGCACGCTGGGTAGTGGGAGTTGATCGCATGACACAAAATGCCAAACCTCGAGTTCTCATCAGTGGAATTCTTTTCTGGTACCCGCTGGCGGGAGTTACCTTTCAGTTTTTGCATTACCTCATCGGCCTGCGAAAACTGGGGTACGACCCGTACTATATCGAAGATTCCGCCCGCTGGCCTTACAGCCCCCAACTTGGTGACACAACGCCCGATGCCCAAAGCAACATTGATCGCGTCGCTCCCATTCTGCACGCGCACGGATTTCAAAATCGATGGGCGTTTCGCGGACGCTACGAGCATGGAAAGTGCTATGGCTTGACGGAATCACGACTTGAGGAGCTTTATGCAAGCACCGACATATTTCTCAATGTGACCGGTGCCCAGGAACTTTACGAGGAGCACCTGCGTGTGCCGATAAGGGCTTATGTGGAAACCGACCCGGTGGAATCGCAGATTCAGATTCATCAGGGCAATCAAAGCGTGATTCGCGCTCTGCAGCAATATACCCATCATTTCTCGTTCGGCGAAAATCTGGGGCGCCCTGATTGCGGTCTGCCGGTGGATAGTTTTCACTGGCGTCCGACTCGTCAACCAGTTGTACTCGACCTCTGGCAACCTCTTCCGCCGATGCGCGGAAGCCGGTACAACACCATCGCCAATTGGAAAAATAAAGGCAAGGATATTGAATTTAACGGTGATATCTATTACTGGTCAAAAGATCGGGAATTTGAGAAATTTCTTGATTTACCTCAGGCCAGACCGCTTGGTTTCGAATTGGCCTCCAATTCCGATCCGGCATCCGCCGCACGGCTTTTGGCTCATGGCTGGCACCTCTCCGACTCGGTACAGATATCTGCGGATATGAACCGCTACCGTGACTTTATCCGCAACGCCCGGGGTGAATTCACCGTGGCTAAAGATCAGAACATCCGCCTGCGGAGTGGCTGGTTCAGCGATCGCAGTGCCTGCTATCTGGCGGCCGGACGGCCCGCGATCAATCAGGACACCGCGTTTGGGGTAAGCCTGCCGACAGGGCGTGGGCTTTTTGCCTTTTCCACCATGGATGATATTCTCGTCGCACTCGATTCCATTGAGTCTGATTATGACGGCCACTGCCGGGCGGCGCATGAAATAGCTGAGGAGTATCTGGATGCCGGGAAAGTCATTGGAAATATAATGGATACTGTTGCATGCACACCGGCATAAGCACTTCTCATCGAAGTCTGATTGTCAACGCCGACGATTTCGGAATCAGCAGCGGAACCAATCTTGGCATCATTCGCGCCCACCGTTACGGCGTGGTCACCAGTGCCAGCCTCATGGTATTGCGTCCCGCAGCCCGGGACGCTGCCAGCTATGCCGCCGACGATTCTCATTTAAGCGTCGGCCTCCATGTAGAACTCGGCGAGTGGAATTTCGCTCAAAAGCAGTGGCGGCCTGTCCATGCATCGGTAAATCCGCGGGATGCTGCTTCGGTTGGCGAAGAACTTCATCGCCAATTGAAGATGTTCAAAGAACTGATGGGCCGTCCACCCACGCATCTCGATTCTCATCAGCATGTTCATATGAGCGCTGAAATGCTTCCGGTATTTCGTTCTGTGGCCGCTGATTTGGGCGTCGTTCTGCGATCGTGCCATCCGGCGGTGCAATATCGTGGAGCGTTTTTCGGTGCGGACGAGAATATGGCACCGCGGCCTGATTTAGTCTCTTCCGCCAATTTGATTCGCTCTATCGAGCAGATTCCCGTCGGCATCACGGAATTTGGCGTCCACCCGGGACTGGATATGGCATTGGACAGCGAGTATCGCGACGTCCGTCCGGCAGAAGTTCAAGCCCTCTGCGCCCCCGAGGTGCGAAAGATGATTGATGACAGCGGAATCATTCTCACGTCATTTGCTCAGATCAAACCGATCTGGAGCCAAAATGAGGGACCAGCGGCTGGACGGAATCCCTGATGCATCATTACGGTTTAAGTTCCTCGGCGAAGCGTCCCGGAACTGATCCGCGCCAACATCGCTTTATCGGACGGTTATCTCCCAAATTCCTCCCAACTCGTCGATGGATTCGTTGAATTTCACTTTCAGAAGAGAAATGCTATAATTCAGGAGGTTTGTGAAAGGAGTTTATCGATGTCGATATTGCTTACGGAAACAGCGGCACGCGAAATTCGCAATATTATAAAAGAGCAGGGCTTGGGCGAATCGGTCGCTCTCCGTGTGGGAGTCAAAGGGGGCGGATGCTCTGGCTTCAGCTATGTCCTTGATCTCACAGATGATCAGGGTGAGACCGACGAAGTCATGGAATGCCATGGCATTAAAGTCGTATCTGACCGCAAAAGCTATCTTTACCTCGACGGAACTGAAATTGATTTCAAAGATGAGGTGATGGGGCGTGGATTCGTATTTAAGAATCCCAACGCGACGCACACCTGCGGTTGCGGGTCATCCTTCAGCGCTTGAAAATCTGCTGCGTCATTGAATCTTCCAAGGCCGGGGTCTCCCGGCCTTTTTTATTCAGGAGCGTTCCCAATTAAAGCCATGATTTTGACCGCCAATGGCGGGCCGGAAAATTTTAATTTGGGCGAGCTGCCCGTGGCTTCCATCGGGCCCAATCAGTTGCTGGTGCGGGTACTTGCCGGCAGCGTCAATCCCATTGATGTCAAGCTTCGGAAAACGGGAAATTTCGGCTACGGGCCGGGAAGTGTGCTGGGATTTGATGTCGCCGGGAAAGTGGAGAAAGTCGGAGCGGGAGTGACAGATTTTCACCCCGCCGACGATGTGTATTATTCCCCCGCCTTCGGATTGCCGGGCGGCAATGCGGAATTCAACGTTGTCGATGCGGATATTGTGGCCCGTAAGCCGCCGTCGCTATCGTGGTTGGAGGCCGGCGTGGTGCCGCTGGCGGGAATGACCGCCTATGGGGCACTTTTTGAACGGGCAAATTTGCGTCTGGGCCAGACGGTTCTCATCATCAACAGTACCGGCGGTGTCGGATCGATGGCCACGCAGCTTGCGCATCGTGCAGGGGCGTACGTCATCGCCGTCTGCTCCGGACCGAATATGGCATTGGCCCGTTCCTTTGGAGCCGATCGCGTCATCGACCGCAATCAGGAAGATGTCATCGCCGTCGTCAGGGAAGAGCATCCCCTGGGCGTGGATATCGTGCTGGATTGTGCGGGCTTCGACTGGGTTGCCCGCTGCATGGAGTTGGTGCGGCCGATGGGGCAGATCGTTACAATCGTAAACCCGTCGGGCGAACTCGCCCTGGGGTACCGGAAAAATATTACACTCCACTATTCATTTCTTCGGCGTGATCGGCGCGTGCTGGAATCACTCACGAATCTCATTGAGCGAAATCTCATCAAGCCGGTCATCAATAAGGTGTTCCGGCTGGAGGAAATCGCCGAGGCACATCGGTTGCTGGAACAGGGCGGTGGGTTCGGCAAAATCGCACTGTCCGTCTGGACCTGATCCATCAGGGCCTGCGTATCGGCCGGCCCGGAGCCCGCTCCAGCCGTCAGTCGGTATTCCGGTCACGGTGGATGACATCCATCGGCCGAATCGCAAAGCCCGGATGGCCGCCGAAAAATGTCGCCGGATTGTTGTGGAAAATCTTCATCAGTGCGCGGAGTTTATGGCCTCGGCGCCGGGCCTCAAGCATCGTACGATGAACCCACAAGGGATCGCTGATACCCCAGTCGGCAGCCGCGTTGATGCACACCCGCTCCGAGCCGTAGATTTCAATCATATCCACCGCCCGTTCCGGAGTGGCCTTGGTGGTGGGATACACCGTCATCCCGGCCCAGAACCCCGCATCTTTCACCATTCGAATGGTATGTTCTTCGCAGTGATCAATCAGCACACGCGACGGATCAATCGCAGATCCGAATTCCCGCAACATATCAATGATCAGGCGGGTACCGCGCAATTTGTCCTCCAGATGCGGCGTATGAATGAGGATCAGGCGATGGCGACCGGCCGTGCCGGCGTCGATGGCAAGCTGGACATGACGGCGGAAAATGTCCATTTCATTCGGAGTATTCTTGTGCAGCCCGATTTCACCGACGCCGAGCACATTGGGGCGATTGAGAAATGGCGGAATCAGACTCATCACCTCGCGGGCCTTGCCTGAATCTTCGGCCTCCTTCGGGTTGAGGCATATCCAGCAGTAATGGGAAATACCGAACTGCGCGGCCCGCAGCGGTTCAAATTCCGTCAGTTGGCGATAATAATCGGCAAATGCCGAGGGTGTGCGATCAAACCCCGCCCAGAAGGCCGGCTCGCTGACCGCCACAACACTCGCCATCGCCATATTTTCATAATCGGTCGTGGTTCGCGACACCATGTGGACATGCGGATCGATAAAAAACATCGTCACCCTTTAATGCTGAATATTTCCTGAATGCGTCGTGCCTTATCACCGCCGTCATCGGCCAGAACATCGAGTGCCGATTTAAGCCGCGTTTTCCGCTCGTCGTTCACCGGGCCGAGCGTCTGTTCCGCCCGGGCCAGGCGATCGAGCATTGCCGCGATATCAAGGCTGGCCGCACGTGCCTTGAGAAAATAAAGCTCCAGCACTCTCCCGCCGCCTAACGGTTCGTCGGTTCCATCCGTCGGCTCTGTTGCATCATGGCGATTCATCATCAACTCCAAATTCGCCTGCGTTTGGCTCATGGCACAACCGCACTATACTTTATATTGTATGGCTGATTTACCGAAATGGCTTTTTCTCATCGGCATCGTCTTCATCATCGGCGCCGGTGCCGCCTGGCTGGCGATTCGATTCGGATTTCACGGCCTTCCCGGTGATATCATCATCCGCGGCAAACGATTTACGTTCTTCTTCCCTGTTGTAAGCTGCCTGGTTCTGTCGGCTCTGGCAACGCTCATCATCTGGCTGTTCAACTGGTGGATGCGCCGATGACGGCTGATTCAACGTATCCCCCGCACGCTGCGCTTGACGCCATGGCAGAGCTTTACCGTGAGCTTGATGCCGTCGTCAGCACGCATAACCCCCGCTGCGACGCCAGCGGCCGCTGTTGTCAGTTTGATTCCTGGGGGCATCAGCTTTTTGTCAGTACGCTTGAAATGCAATATTTCGCGATGCGAATGGGGCTTGTTCCCGTGGCGGTCCGATCTGATGCAGGGACGGCGGTATCCATCTCGCTTCCGCAATATCCTATTTCAGACGGTTGCCCCTGGCAGATTGACGGGCTCTGTACCGCTCGTGAAGCGCGGCCGTTGGGGTGCCGGATTTATTTCTGCGATCCCGCCAATCAGGAATGGCAGCCGGAGCTTTACGAAAAATTTCACCGCCGAATTCTGGAGCTTCACGCCCGGTTTGCCATGCCGTACAGTTATCGGGAATGGAGATCGGCACTCCGGGATTACCGGCTGCAAAGGAGCGAACATGACCCAGTCCCCCTCACGCCTTGATCAACTGGAAAAAATGCTCAAGCAGGATCCGCACGATGCATTTATTCAATATGCGGTGGCCATGGAATACGCCCGCCTCGGCCAATCCGCACAGGCGGTTGAACGATTCAAACAGTTGATCCATGAACACCCCGACTACGCCGCTGCGTACTTCATGTGCGGTCGCACGCTTGAGCAGATGGACCAGCGCGCCGGAGCCGCTGATATGTACCGGTCCGGTATTGCGGCCGCGCGACGTGCCGGGGACGACCATGCTGCCGGCGAAATGCTTGCCGCACTTGAAGCGATTGCGTGATCAGCCATGGGGTTACGGTGCGCGGCAGGATCAATGGGATCGATACAAATCCACATCACGCAATGCACGGCGCGAATGGATGCGAAAAGTGTTCGTCAAACGCCGCGCCGCCGGAGCCGATGCCCGCTATAATCCCGCTCGGCCGGTTTGGACGCAAGGTCCGGATCGATGGAGAAACTGAACGATGAGATTGAATTATGAAATATGACATAGCCGTCATTCAGATGCGTTCGGAATCAAGTGTCTCGGCGAATCGTGAAAAGATGCTCGCACTATTGGCCGAAGCGGCGCGGCGGGGGGCCAGAGTGATCTGCACGCAGGAACTCTTCTGCAGCGATTACTTCTGCCAGCGGGAAGACCCCGCGATATTCGATCTGGCCGAGCCCATTCCCGGCCCGACAACGGACAAAATCATGCCGCTTGCCCGCGAGCTGGGTGTGGTTGTCATCGCGTCGCTTTTTGAGCGGCGGCAGCCGGGAGTGTACCATAATACAGCGGCGGTGATTGATGCGGACGGCAGGCTCTCGGGCATATACCGCAAGATGCACATTCCCGATGACCCGCTTTACTATGAAAAATATTACTTCACGCCCGGCGATCTGGGGTTCAGGACGTTCGATACCCGCTTCGGTCGCATTGGCGTGTTGATCTGCTGGGATCAATGGTTTCCCGAGGGGGCCCGCCTTACCGCGTTGCGCGGAGCGGAGGTGATCTTTTATCCCACCGCCATCGGCTGGCATCCGCGTGAAAAGGCGGAATTCGGCGCCGCCCAGGTGGACGCATGGCAGACCATCCAGCGCTCGCACGCCATTGCCAATGGCGTCTATGTGGCCGCCGCCAACCGCATCGGTCATGAGGGGCCTGCCGACGGCGGAATTGAATTTTTCGGTCATTCATTCATATGTGATCCCTTCGGTCGCTGGTTAGCAAAAGGAGGGCATGATTCAGAGGAGATACTCATCGCGACGGTTGATACCGACCTGCAGGAGACCGTCCGCCGCAACTGGCCTTTTCTTCGTGACCGCCGTATTGACATGTACGACCAGATAACCCGTCGGTTGGTGGATTAGCTTCACATGAAAACAATCGTAAGGAAAAAGCAAACCGCCGTTTCGGCCGACACATTTTCCGGCATCATGCCTGCCGAATGGGAGCCGCACGCCGCAACCTGGCTGGCGTGGCCGCACAATCAGGAGGATTGGCCGGGGAAATTTGAACCGATCCCGTGGGTGTTTGCCGATATCGTGCGTCATCTGGCGGAAGTGGAGCTGGTGCATATCATCATCGCGTCTGACCCCGAGCGGCGGCGGGCGCGACAGATATTAAAACGCTCCGGAGTGGAGCTCTCGCAGGTACGTTTTCACCGACTCCCGACGGATCGCATCTGGACGCGCGATTCCGGTGCGATTTTTACGCGAACGCCCGTCGATGGAGGGCTTGTTGCCCTGAGTTGGAAATTCAATGGGTGGGCCAAATATGGAAATTATCATCGCGATGCCAGGGTGCCGCACCTGATGTCGCAGGTTGCCGGTGTTCCGTGTCTGGAGCCCGTCACCCGTGCCGGCGGTGCGCTGCGGCGTCTGGTCTTGGAAGGGGGAAGCATTGACGTAGACGGTCGCGGCCTGCTCCTCACCACGCGCGAGTGTCTCTTATCCAGGGTTCAGGCCCGGAATCCCGGCATCACGCAAGACGCCATGGAGGGTATCTTCGCCCGCTATCTCGGGGCTCGAAAAGTCCTCTGGCTGGAGAGCGGTATCGCCGGGGATGACACACACGGCCACATTGATGATACCGCCCGGTTCGTTGCGCCGGGAGCGGTATTGGCTTGCTATGAAGAAAATACCCGCGACGAGAACTTCCGTCGTTTGAAGAAAAATTATGAGCTGCTCTCCGCCATGACTGACCTCGACGGCCGACCGCTGAAAGTCCTCAAACTGCCGATGCCTCAGCCGGTTTATTTTAACGGCCAGCGCCTGCCGGCCAGCTATGCCAATTTTTATATTGCCAATAACAAGGTGCTGGTGCCGGTATTTAACGATTCGGCGGATCGTGACGCACTGAATATAATCGCAGAGTGTTTTCCCGGCAGGGCGGTTGTACCGATCGCCTGCCGCGATATGGTCTGGGGTCTGGGTACTCTGCACTGCATGACGCAGCAGCAGCCGGCCTGACCGCTGTGATGAACGATTTGTATATGACGGCGTTTTTACAGATGGAGCAAACATGCGTGCGTTAGTAACGGGCGGAGCGGGGTTTATCGGGTCCAATCTGGCCATGGCGCTGGTGGATGAATCGCATGACGTCACCATTCTCGACAATTTTTCGGCCGGTAATTTCAGTAATCTCGTGAAGTTCAAAGGGGATGTGATCTGTTCCGATTGCACGGTCCAACCTCCGGGACCTTTCGACATCATCTTTCATCAGGCCTCGATAACCGACACCACCGTTACCGATCAACATCGGATGATGACCAACAATGTCGAAGGATTTCGGCACGTGCTCTCGTGGGCGGTCGCCTGGAAAGCCCGTGTGGTGTGGGCCTCGTCGGCTGCCGTTTACGGTAACAGCTCGCCTCCCATGGTGGAATCGGCTCCGCCGCATCCCCTTAACGTCTACGGCTATTCCAAAATGGTCATGGAGCATCTCGCCCGGTTGTGGCATCGGCAGACCGGTCTGCCGTGCATCGGGCTGCGGTACTTCAACGTCTTCGGCCCCGGCGAAGGACACAAGGGCAAATTCGCCTCCATGATTCATCAACTTGCCCAGCAGATGAAGGCCGGCCATCGACCGCGGATATTTCGTGACGGCCATCAAAAGCGCGATTTCGTCTGGATCGATGATGTCATTCAGGCCAACTTGAAAGCCGCAGAGGCTTCCGGCGGGGAGATATTCAATGTCGGTAGCGGTATTTCAGAATCCTTTAACGCCGTCATCGGTGCATTGAATGTGGTTATGCACACCAATTTCGAACCGGAATATATTGAGAACCCGTATCATTTTTTTCAGAAACATACCGAAGCGGATCTGGCTAAATCCATGGCTGTGCTGGGTTATACCCCCAAAGCGGGCCTTCTGGACGGCATCCGCGAATACTACGGTTCGGGTGCACTGTGAAAGGCTCGGAGCTTGTCGCCGGCCTCCGGAAAAATTTGAGATTTGAGATTTGAAATTTGAAATTTATTCTTGGCCTCCCGGCTAAATGAAAATGGAAATTCACACCTCATGGCTCATCAATCCCTGATTCCCAGATTCATCGGCTGCCTCGCGGCCCTGACGGTCCTTCTGCTCTGTGGATGTGCCACCGACGCCTTGGCTCCATCACCAGGCGTGCACCAGAAACAGATTATCTGGCGCCTCAAGCCGGTTGAAATTCAAAACTCGGGTGAACTCAAAGCGTATGCTCATAATCGCTGCATACGGTATTTCGGCACCCTGACCTTCCGCAACGGTTTGTTGAATGTGGAAATGAATCGCATGCAGCAGGGCGGACATGATCCACATCTTGCAGTCGCGTATTCCTGGGCGGGAAGTCAGAAGATCATCTACGTCCATCAGCCCGCCTGGGCGCTGGAATTCATCCGCGATCTGCACCGCGTACTGCAATGGCCTTCTGAAATAAGAGTTATGCCATTCAGGCACCCGGGGGTGCAGGAAAGCACCGTCCATCTCCCGAATGGAGATGTTGAAGAATTGTTTTTTATGGGTTATCCGAGTGCCCCGTGGAAAGTGACGGTTATGCGGCCCAATGGCTCGTCCCTTACCGCTTTGCTGACTTGGGCGCCCGAGCGGCGCCTTCGCTGCATTTACCTGCGGGATATTGCCGATGGGCGAAGGTGGATCATCACTTTGAGACGCCGAGTGGGGGCAGAGCGACCATGATAAGTCCCGCAGAGGCGGTCGGACTCGGTGCTGTCGCCTACACCGGCGCTATGACGGCTTTGGGAGCGGTCCTCTACCACAATTCGCCTCTGGTGGCGCCGGTGATCTCACGGATACCCAAAGCGGATGCCGTGGCGCTCACATTTGACGACGGTCCTACCCGGAAATTTACGATTCCCATTCTCAAGGCACTTGAAGCGGCGGGCGCGAAGGCGACTTTTTTCTGCATCGGCGAAAATATGGCCTCCAACAAATCGCTGGTGCGCGATATGCTCGCCGCCGGCCATTGCATCGCAAACCACACCTGGAACCATCATCACGCCGGCATATTGGGCAGCCGCGGCTATTGGCGAGCTCAGTTGCAGCGAACCAGCGACTTGATAGCGGAGCTTTCCGGAGCCCGCCCCAAACTGTTCCGTGCCCCGATGGGTTTTAAGGTGTGGAATCAGGCGACCGTTGTCAGGGAATTTCACATGCGCTATGTGGGTTGGCGGGCCTGGGCGTGGGACACCACCGGGGCAACGGCAGAGCGCATTTTTCAAAGGATTACAAAAAGTCTCTCCGCTGGCGATATTATTCTGCTTCATGACGGGCTGGAATACGCCCGTCGAAATGCATCGCAGGCGCAAACCGTTACGGCGCTTCCGGATATTCTGGCTTTTATACGCGATCAGGGATGGAACTTTCAGAGCCTGGCCAACCTATAATGGGCCGGGGTGTCCGAAAGAAGGACCATGGTCGTGAGCGTCGATCTCAATGTTTGGTGTAAGGTGAACAGAAAATTCAATAAGTGTGGTTTTTGGATGGCAGCGGTTACTTGCGCGGTGACTACCGGAGGCCTTTCGGCGAAGCCTGCAGCAGCGCCTCTCGATCCCTTCACCCATCTCATTCGGATTAAACGTGATATTCCTTACGTCATCGATGGAAGCCCTGCTCAGACCGGTGATCTATACATCCCGCGAAGTCTTGGCAATCATCCCGCAGTCTTACTTATCCATGGAGGGGCATGGAAGTGGGGCAGTCGAAACGACACGGGCGTCAGTTATCTGGCAATCCGACTCGCCGCCAATGGCTACGAAGTTTTCAATATTAACTATCGACTTGTCGGTTCCGGCGGTCGTTTTCCCGGTGATCTGATCGACTGCAAAAATGCGCTCGCGTGGCTCTTCATTCATTCACACCGACTTCATATCCGCCCAAGTGAAATCTTCGTCGCCGGGTGTTCTGCGGGAGCTCATCTCGCGCTGATGACGGCTTACACTGCACAATCCAAATACTTCATCCCGACGGCCTACCCCAATGAGCACGTTAAAGTGCGGGCTGCGATCGGATTCTACACACCCACCAATCTCATGTTAATCCACGGTCTGAGCCGTAAAACTTGGGCTTATAAATGGGTGCAGGATTATCTGAAAAATTGGCTGAAACTCCATCCTATCGATGGCATGCTCACGGCTTCGCCCATTGCCTATTTGCGCTACGCCGTGCCTACTCTTCTTTTTCAGGGCACCCGAGACAAGCTCGTGCCTCCGATCGAGGCCTCTACCCTGGCGGGTGCATTAAAGGATGCTCATAAACCGGTTAAGCTGATCATGGTCAACGGTGTCGGGCATGCGTTTATGAATTTTCCTTCTCCTCAGCGACGGGATGCCTTGAATCAACTTCTTGCCTACCTCAAGTCACGATTAAAACGTCCCTCCGGTCGTAAATAAAGCTTATAAGCTGTGGATTCTGATTTCCATCTCGCGTAAGATTCTTGGCTCCGCCACGCTCTTAAAGCCCGCCAGTTTCACGATGAACCGTTCAGGTCTGCACTGTATCATTTGCGAGATCAGCGCAGATTCCAATCGCCACCATAAGTTGACTTTGCTGCAAACACTTCACAGCACATTCCGTATAGAATGTGTCGGCGGGTTTGACAAAGGAACCACCCCGCGGAAACGTGTTGAAGCAGGAATCAGTTTTGATGAATAAGACCTCACCATGTCGTAAATCAGGGTTATCACATTTCACATGCCTCATCGCAGCGTCTGCTGCTCTTATGACTTCAACTCTGATGGTCGGAGCGGCTACCCCTCAAACCACCGCGCTCGCTCAGAAGGCGCAGAATCTCGTCATGCTGCAAAATCTCAAAGGACTGGCAAACTTAAATGAGGAGATGAAGGGTGATCCCGCGGATGCTCAGTTGCACCATTGGCTGACGAGTTATCTCCAGCAGATGGATTCGATGGCGGCTGTTGCAAAAAAAACCTATCAGCAGCAATGCGCTCTGGCGAAAAAAACAATGGTCAAGGCAAACCCCGTTCTCGCGTTCGAGCATATGCTTGCAGCCTACGCAGTGAGCACCGATAAACCGGCATTCAAAAAGAAAAACTGGGTGATCAACCTTGTTAAACGCACGGCCCGTAAGGCCGCCGAATATGAGCGTACCAATCGCTTTCTCGATGCGTTGGAACTCTATACCCAGTTGAATCGGATGTACAAGATATCGATGCGTTTTTACAACCGCCTTCAAAAAGTTACGCGGCGAACCACTCTATTGGCGGAATATACCCCGAAACAATTTTATAAGTTGCAGGAATCATTTCTGCTCAAGAAAAACCAAGCGGTACTCCCCTCGGGTGCGCATATCCCCGGGCAAAAAAAAGCGCCGAAGACCGCGACCGTAAAAACCGCGCCATCCTATCACAACTGGCACAAATCCATTCGCGGCATACATCAGGATCTGCTCGCTCAAGCCCTTGATATGACCGAACATCACTGGGTATTCAACCTCAATTATCATCAACTGCTTACCGGCGGTCTCAAGATGGTGCGTCTTTTCCCTCAGACACCCATGTTGGCCGATACATTTCCGCGTTTGAATAATGCGACCGATGTTCGGCGGTTTACCGATACCATCAACCGTCTGCTTAAACGTACTCAAGGGCATAAATCGATCGATACCGATCAGATGATCTCCATCTGGAGCAGGCTTCTCTCGGCAGATCGGCATAGCGTTAAAATTCCTACCGGCGTATTGGTAAAGGAATTCACCAATGGTGCGCTCGGTACGCTGGATCCCTTCACCGATGTCTTTTGGCCAAATCAGGTAGCGGAATTTAAAAAGATGATGGAGGGAAAATTCGGCGGCGTTGGAATACAGATTCAACCACATGACGGCTTTCTCCGCGTCATCAGCCCCCTCAACGGCACGCCTGCATATCGTGCCGGTATCGAGGCTAACGACCTCATCACCACGGTCAACGGCAAGAGTATCCTTGGAATGTCTCTCGATTCCGTTATTCATAAAATTATGGGAAGGCCCGGTACGACGGTAACACTCGGCATCCGCCGGGCCGGTGTATCCCATCTGCTGATGTTTCATCTCAAGCGGGCGGAAATCGAAGTACACTCCGTCGAGGGATTTTTGCGAAATCCGGAAACTGGACAATGGCGATTTATGATCGATCCCGGGCAGCGCATCGGTTACATCCGCGTCACCCAGTTTGAAGGCGACACCGCTAGAGAATTCAGGCGGGCAATCGATCATCTGCTGCGGCATCATGTTCGCGGCATCATTATTGATCTGCGATACAACCCCGGTGGCCTTCTTGAAATCGCTCTTCAGATGTGCCGGATGTTCCTTAAGAACGGTGTTATCCTATCCACTTACGGGCGCACAAGCCCCAAGCGAACCTGGCACGCGACATCGAATCCGCTGGTCCCGTCCGACGTTCCCATGATCGTTCTGGTCAATCAGGACAGTGCCAGCGCCTCGGAGATATTCAGCGGCTCCATGCATGATCGGCACCGCGCGTTGATCATCGGCCATCGCACGTATGGCAAAGGATCGGTTCAGAACATTTATCCCATCGGCTTGAAAGGTAATGCCATCCTCAAATTAACAATCGCTCATTACTATCTTCCCGACGGAGAATGTGTTCAGCGTAATCCGCACGCCACTACCTGGGGCGTGCAGCCCAATATCACGGTTCCCTTTTCGCCGGCCCAATTATTGAACCTTCAAGAGTCCTGGTTGGATGCGGACATCATCCCCAATTCGTCCGATAAAGCCAAAGCGATAAAAGCCGATGGCGGAAAGCTCCCCCTGCCGATAAAACAGGAAGCGTTTGATACGCAGTTGGACACGGCGCTCACCATGATGCGCCTGACGTTATTGCAGAAAGTTGCAGGCAATTAACAGAGGGGTTTATGCGCAGTTCAACGCGATTTTGGGTATGCGGAATATTATCGATGGCCACGGCGGCGGCCTTTTTTGCCGCCACGCTCTATGTGAGTATTCGATACCTTGCCAAACCCCATGGGTTTATGGATTGGACCGTCCAGCTTACCGGTGCAACTATTGCCGCTGTCATCGGGTTTTTCCTCATGTGGGGACATTGGCAAAGCCCGGTGGATGACAATAATTCAGCATCCTCCGGGGCAGGTAATACCGTCGGCAAGACGAAACCCAACACCTCGCCCTCGAATTGAACGCGATAGCACCTCGATAAACAGACCCATGGGGTCGCGGGGTTATGATGAGCGGACTTCTTCCGTGGTTTTACCCAGCGCCGTGATCTGTACCAGTTTCGCGTTTTCCTCATCAGGCACGAGATCCGAATGGCACGCCATCGGTTTACCCTTATGGGCGAGCTTATGAATTTCTTCCTGCGTAAGTACACCGCGCTGTTTCAGCAGTTCTATCCCGTCGGCGGAAACGCCTGTCGATTTTGAAGCGGTTTTAAGCGGTACAAACGCCGAATCCTTTCCGCTGGCGAATTCCTGAATCTCCTTGCTGATCCGCATGGAGCACCAATCGTGCCCGCACATCGCGCAGAAATCGGTGTCTACCTCGAGATCTTCATCGTGCAGCGCTCGGGCGGTATGTCCGTCAAATGCCAGTTCAAACATCTTCGGCCAGTTCAGCGCCGCCCGGGCCTTGGACATATCGTCATCCCATTGCCGTGCACCCGTGATCCCGCGGGCAATGTCACCGGCATGCGCGGCAATCTTGTAGGCAATACATCCCGCCTTGACATCCTGTGCCTTGGGCAGACCGACATGCTCCTTGGGTGTTACATAGCAGAGCATGGCCGCCCCGGCCCGCGCCGCTTCGGTCGCACCGATCGCACTCGTGATATGGTCATAACCAGGGAAAACGTCCGTCGTCAGCGGTCCGAGCACATAGAACGGCGCGTCATCACAAACCCGCTGCTCAAGCTGCATGTTCAGTGCGATCTGATCCATCGGTACGTGTCCCGGGCCTTCCACCATCACCTGCACACCCGCCTCGCGGGCCCGCTGCACAAGTTCACCCAGGGTTCTGAGTTCCGCAAGCTGTGCTGCATCAGTGGCGTCGGCGCAGCATCCGGGCCGCAGTCCGTCACCCAGAGAATACGTTACATCATACTGCCGCATAATTGCGGATATTTCATCAAATAATTCATACATCGGATTCTGCTTGTTGTGCACGATCATCCACTTGGCCAGCAGGCTCCCGCCCCGGCTTACAATGCCGGTAAGGCGGTTCTTTACCAGCGGCAGATGTTCCTTCAATACGCCTGCGTGAATGGTGAAATAGTCTACGCCCTGCTGCGCCTGACGTTCAACTTCCTCCAGAATAATATCGTAGTTCAGGTCTTCAATTCGGCGGCCGATGATCATGGAATAAATCGGCACGGTTCCGATCGGAATCGTACTGTTATCAATGATCGCCTGTCGGCATTCCACCAGATTTCCCCCGGTGGAAAGATCCATAAGCGTATCGGCACCATATTTCTGCGCCCATTTGAGTTTCTCCACCTCCTCAGCGGTATTGGAACTCACCGGCGACGCCCCGATGTTCGCGTTGATCTTGGTGCTGATCATCCGCCCGATACCCGTCGGGTCCAGGCGCTTCGGGGCTGCCCGGCCGCAAAATGCCTCCGGATTATTAATAATTCCCCATCGCTGGTCAACCGTTTGATTCACCCACAACTGTGCCGCGTCACCGATTGCCTCGGGGTGACCGACCGCCGCAATCGGGCCGAAATCCAGCTCCATGGGAGAATTCACCGCGGCTTTACCACCGGCGCCGGCCAGATGACGAATGTTCGCGGGAATCACCAGCCGACCGCGGGCCACCTCCTGCCGGATGAACTCAGGCGTCTGCGCCTCCCGTTGCGCAACACGCACCATCTGTGGCGTGATCATGCCGGCACGGGCAAATTCATATTGGGTAACGAGTTGTTTTGTTGCATCGCTGCGAATCATTGAACGGCTCCTTGTTTGTGGCGGCAACCGGGCTGTCAGCGGAAATGCGATGTCACGACATTCAATCGCATTCCCTACGCCGGTGCCAGCCGGGTCAGGTTCCAAGGGTGTATTCTCAGTCCCGCGACTCCGCGAGACACCCCTAGCGACTGGTCTATTGTAGCATCTTCTTCTCGTCAGGTATGGTTTTGAATGGTGCCTGCCCGGCTAGGATTGTGCGCTCGGCAGGATGAAGTAGATCGACCGTGAGGAGGCCACAGTACATTTCTCATCGGCTGCTGCGTTTGCGTCTGGATTTCCTCGGGGCATCTGATTGCCCGTTTCCATCCGGTAGCGCCGGTTGTTCGATGGCCTCACTGCTGATTTTCGGAGCCACTCCGAATCGCGTTCCTTCAGGAGAAAGCTGACGACTGCGTGCGATCCCGGAGAAACCGCTCGACGGGGGATAATAACAGCGCCCCGTTTCAGCCTGCGTAATCATGTCACATGCTTCGTGCGGGTCGTCGGTGAGACGAAAGATACGCAGGTCCTCAGCCGAGATGTTGTTGTATTTGTGCAGCATGGTTCCGCGGAGCCAGCGGATCAACCCCGTCCAATAGGATTTGCCGATCAGTACCACGGGCCGTGGATCAATCTTCATGGTCTGAATCAATGTGAGAAGTTCAAAAAATTCATCCATGGTGCCGTAGCCGCCGGGGAAACAGACAATCGCATGGCTGTATTTCACAAACATGGTTTTGCGGACAAAGAAGTAGTGGTGATTGACGGCGATGGTCTGGTAGGGATTAGCGCTCTGCTCATGCGGCAGGCTGATGTTAAGCCCCACGGAAATGCCGCCCGCATCCTTGGCCCCTGAATTCGCCGCCTCCATGATGCCCGGCCCGCCTCCGGTAATAATGGCAAATTGCTTACGAGCCAGCAAAGCTGCCAATACGCGGGCTTTTTTGTAAAGCGGATCGTGGCGCGGCGTGCGGGCCGAGCCGAAAATGGTTACCGCCGCACCGAGATCCGAAAGCTGCTCAAATCCCTCCACAAATTCAGCCATGATCCGGAAGACCCGCCACATGTCGCGGGCGGTCGGGTCACCATGGTTAAATTCATGTTCATAGATTGTTGCCATGCGCTGTCCGCCTTTCCAACCAGCATTGTATAAACTAAGTCGGCGTTTTTCGCCCGCAGCATTAGCGGACGGAGCCGGTTGCGATGTTGGCATTTCCGCATGGCGACGTGTCGGGCCGAGTTTGTGTAAATCGCTTTACACCAGAATC
>JBMFVY010000027.1:0-32460 GCA_049965755.1 Phycisphaerae bacterium
CGGCTGATGAGTCAAACGCTGCAGGTGCTGCCGGAATGTCGGCATCTGATCGAGGAGGCTTTCCAATATCGTTATCAGCCGGATGGACATGGGCCGATCCAGAAAAACGATCACGCACTGGATGCGCTTCGATATTTAATTATGGGTCTTGGAGATATTACGGCGTTATCGCCTCGGGGGCCGGTGGCACCGCCGGCTGATGATCGTCACGCCCGATATAAACACAATAAGCTGGACATGATTTGGGGAAATTGAGCGATTGCGTTGGCAGCGCCGGTGACGGCAGCCGACCTGCGGTGGGGAATTTCGGGATGATTTGAGGAGCTCTGATCGCGGTTGAAATGTTACGCGGAGAGTCTCTGCGCCGGGGCTAAATATCGGCCAATAAAAAGCCCGTAAACAACCATCCAGAGCGGCTTTTGCAGTTGTCGGGAAATGCCGTTATTTCCGGAGCTTATGGCGATGACTCATAACGCCGAATTCGCAAGATTGACTTCGCTTGAACTTGGCGTTTGCCGATTCAGTTGGCTGTTGGACTTTCCGACGAGTTGTTTCATGCAACCCGTCAAGTTTTACAGGAGCCTGCACGATGCCTGCATTGAAAAACAAGATGATGAAGCGTTCACGCACTGATGGCGTTTCAGCGGCGGAGGGAAGATCGCGCACTTTGCGGGTGGGATCGCTGGTGGCTGCTGCGCTGGCGGCGCTGGCGCTGCCTGCCGCCGGTGCCCATGCCTCGGTCACGACCAACCCCACGCTGGTGCAGATCGGCGTCGCCGCCCTGCAGCAGGCCAATGCGTCGATTGACGGATCAGGCGTTACGGTTGCCCAGGTGGAGGCTTCTGCGGGATATTACGACCCGCCCGGTGATCCGTATGCGTATCTGAGTGAGTTTGAACCGAACCCGACGAATCTGAATCAGTCCGCATCCAACTTCACGTTCCTGGACTACAGCCCGACGCCGACCACGTTCAGCAGCGGCCAGTATTCAGGCCATGCCCAGGCCGTAGCGAGTCTGTTCTATGGCAATACCGGTTCGGGTGTGGCGACGGGCGTCAGCGGGGTCTATGTGTATGAGGCGGATTATTACTATTACAATACTGTCGCCAATGACTACGCGCCGGCCGGGTCGACTTCCAGCGGAGTGCCGACCGATGCCTCGCCGGCGGTGGTCAATCAGAGCTTTATCTGGGAGGGGGCCGATGCCAATGTAATTTCAGAATACAACTACGGTTATGACAACTACGCCGCCCTGTATAACACTCTTTTTGTCTCGGCAGCCGGCGACGGTACCACGACGAACACGACGCCTGTTGGATACGTAAACCCGCCCGCAACGGCGCCCAACGGCATCTCGGTGGGTGCCTTGGGGCTCCCAAATGTTACCGGCGCTGATATCACCGCCCCCGGCGGCGCGACAAGCTATACCGCTCCGCTGGTTTCCGGCGTGGCGACGGATCTGGTTCAGGCGGCGCGAGAAGACATCGGTGGCGCGGGAACGGCCACGGCGGCATCCAACATCATGACCATCAAGGCGCTCCTGCTCAATGGGGCCAACAAGCCGGCCGGATGGTCGAATACATCATCGACGGCTTCCGGGTCGCCACTGGATCCGGTTTACGGTGCCGGCGTGGTCAATGCCTATAACTCGTATGAAAATCTGGCCGGGGGGCAGCACGCGGCTTCAACGACGACAACTCAAGCGGCGGGCTCCAATGTACAGTTTCAACTTGACAAAAATGCCATTGAAAATTCGCTCATCGGTTGGAATCTGGCCACAATCACCAGCAGCAGCACCCAGGAGGCGATTGACCATTACGATTTTTCGCTGCCGAAGATTGGCAACAACAGCTACGATGTGACCGCCACGCTGGACTGGAACGTGCATTACGGCCAGACAAGTTTTAATAATCTTAACCTGTATCTGCTTAACTCCAGCGGCCAGATGGTGGGCCAGAGCGTCAGTTCAACCGATAATCTTCAGATCATTGCCCTGAGCGGCCTCATGCCGGGTACCTATGACCTGGCGGTGGAGAAGCTGGGCGGAACTTTTGTGACTGCGAGTGAAACTTATGCCATCGCTTGGTCGATACAAGATCCAGCGGGCACAACGCCCGAGCCAGCTTCGATTGGACTGCTGGCGATCGGGTTTTTGGCAATGATGAGCAAGCGTGGGCTGCTTTCGCGGCAGCCCTGACCTTTTGGGTACAACGCCCGAGCGGGTGCAGTGAGCCCCAAGCACACTGCACCCGCCGCGCGCTTTTTATATCATCACATCAATTTCATCTGTTGAATGTCGTACCTGCCAACCGACGGCAAGCCTTCATGGTCGCCGGATCTACTGAGTGAAGCCGAAGGTAAGATTGTCATGACATTCAGGCATTGATGGCGGTGACTTTGACGGCAATATATTGCTGTCGATGACCTACGCGCCGATGGAAACCTTTGCGGCGGGTAAAGCGTTCCACCCAGATTTTGTCATCTTTCACCTGACCCATGATCTCGGCGGCGACGGTGGCACCTTTGACCATCGGCTGACCGATATGGACACCGGAATCATTCGATACCAAAAGTACCTTGTCGAAGGTTATGGTCTTTCCGTCACCCGAAACTTCGCGCAGATCAATTTTCAGGGTATCGCCCGGTTGAACTTTGAATTGGGTGCCGCTGTCTTCAACAATTGCATAAGCCATGATTATCCTCATTTCCGCAGTTCATCGGGGCCTATCCCCGGCGCCTGGTAAAGCCCAGTATTATCTTACAAAATCCCCGGCCATGCAACCTTGGGGCGCAGGGTGAAACCGAAAAAACCGAGAGAGACGCTTTCCGTCCGTAGCCGCAGTCAAACGGGGCCGAAAAACAAGGAGCCTGCCACCGGTGAGATGGCAGGCTCCCGTTTGTGCCTAAGTTGGCGTCTTCTCGCTCACGCCTTTCTTGCTCTCTGCGAGGTTATGCGCGTGAGTCCTGCACGCCTCGCGCCTTGCTCTCTGCTCACTCACCTCCTTTTTGCGGATGTTTTTGATCGCTCTCTACTTCGATCCTTTCCGCTCTTGCTCTCGGCTCACCCGAGCCACCTTGCTCTCTACCCGCTCACCTCCAGCGACCCTTAGCCAACCGCCGCTCTCTACTTCGGCAGCCGGCATCCTTGCTCTCCGCTCTCAGCCACTCCACCCTTGCTCTCGACTCACCCATGTGGGAGTGAGTTTGCAGATGTTGACCGCTCTCGAGTTCGGCCAACGCTGCGCCTTGCTCTCAGCTCACCTGAGTTTGGTAAAGTGAGTCCGGTCGGCAGAAAGCTGACCGGACTCACTGTTATGCTGATTGACGTTAACCAATCTTGCTTACCCCATCCCAAGGAATCGTCCAGCCCGCTCTCAATTAGGCTTTCCTTCGACGACCCAACAGGAGTATACCAGCTCCCGCGACACCCATCAAGCCTATCGAGGCGGGTTCCGGGCTTGGGTTCGTTCCCTGAACGACACTGTTGAGGAATGTCAGTGTTCCGGTAGATCCGGGATTCAGCGTTACGGTAAATTCTTCCGTCACCGAATAGGGCTGAGTGGGGTAATTTGCCGACGGAGTGAAAACGATGGTACCGGTACTGCCGGAGACCGAACTGACCAAGGTGCTGGCTGTCAGGGAGAGCGTCTTGGTGCTGCTCGGATCGGTCATACCGAAAGCCGTGCCGGAGGGATCCGCATACTGCGTGAAACTGAGGCTGCCGCTCTGCCCCGGTTGACCGAATGACAAACTCGCGGAGAGGGGATTAACCTGAATGGTGTTGTACGGCCCGGTCGGCGGTGTGGTAAACAGAGCCGTTACAAAGAAATTCACGGTCGCGGTCGTGCTGCCGGTATTGACGATATTGTTGCTGCCGCCGAGCTGAAAATCCTGTACCGAACCATCGGGCACCACCACGGTATCCACGTTAACCTGGCTGCTGGAGACGGTCAGGTCGCCGTAGGTGGAACTCGAGAATGTCAACGGTCCCGATTGGCTTGCGGAATTGGTTCCGCTGGTCACGGCGTCGTAGCGTGAGCTTTGCCCCTGGAAGAGGTAGAAGCCCACGTTATAGCGGCTCGGCAGGGTCGGATAGGTTGGTGTCGCCATCACAGCGGGTGCAAGCATGCCGACGGCCGCGAGGGAGGCAATTTGAATTTTCATTTGCAGTTTTCTCTTCATAGTAAATCTCTCAAAAAAATAACCTGTAAAACTTAACTCCGATAAATGGCGGCGAAACTCACCGCCACGCTTATTTCACCTGTCATACACAGGCCGGACCGGTTCAGGCCTTGCGCCGACGAAGGAAGAACATCGGCACCAATCCGGTCATCGCCAGAGCGGCGGAAGCCGGTTCAGGCGTCGACGTCCCGGTGGGTACTACGGTCGAAATCGTATTGTCGTTGAGAAGATCGACGCTTGCGTTGGCGGAGAGCGTCACGACCATATGTGAATCGATGGTGAACAGATTACCCGGCGACAATACAAGGGAGCTTGAGGACGTTTGCGCGGGCACGGCGAAAGTACCACCGCCGGTGGCGTATGGGGTGGTCGTGGGCTTGGTGGAAGTTGAAGTTGTGGTGTAAGTACCGGAAGAATAGACAACCTGTGCGGAGGTGCCGTTGGCAGTGTCCGGCGTCGCGGTGGTTGTGAACACGAATGATGCGCTGCCCGCTGCGATTTCACCACCGAAGCTTTCCTGAGCGTAGTACAACTCGTTATTAAGTGAGCCGTTGGCGGTGAACCCGGTGTCTTGGATGTCAATGGTCAATGTCTGCGTCGATCCGGTGGTATTGAGGATATTGATCCCATTGGCATTGATGTTGTTGTTGCTGGTCGCAGTGCTGGAAATGTCCGAAGCACCTTGAACGCTTACCGTCACGCCGTTGTTCTGTGCATTCTGAATGGAGAATGAGCTGCCGGAGGTGAAGGTCTGCGACGTGTTTGAGCCGATGGTAACCGTCAGTTCAGGTGTCGCCTGGACTGCAGCGGGTACCGCCGCCATTGCCGCGATAGAGAGGAATGTTGCCGTGGTTAAAAGTTTTTTCATTGAAAACTCCCTCTAAAAAGAGGATCCTTAAAAAAATACTAAGCCCGATCCCGAAGAAAACCGCGTCTCTTCAAAAAAGGTTCTGAGCCATACAAACAGCACTTTCACCGACACTTCTGCCGGTACGTTTTCAGCAATAAACCGACAGCACGCCGCTTTGTGAGCCAAAGCGCAGCCGGTCTGCTGATTCCTCGCCCCCAATAAATTTTCCCGTTTCCGCTTCCCTGCGTATCGGGTGCTTCGGTGCATCCCACACAGGTTCGCTCGACATCACTTCTTGACTTGCTCTCTAATTTCGATGCCGACGATTACTTTGTTAGTTCATTTAAGTGGTTGAACATTCGAAAGTCGTTCCACCGGATGTACTCCGAAGCACTCGACTATCACCTGTTCCCACTTGGCATACGGATATGACTTAATTGCTCTCACCGCATGCTCTTCTCTGTAGTTTCTCCAAATCCCAACTCTACTGTTTCTTCACCCGCATCAGGTCGGGCTCAGTGACTTACTTCCGAACTTCGGCCGCTCGTCACGGTGAAAGTATAGCATGTAAAAATGATCTGTCAATAAAATTCTGAAGAAAACTTGAGTTTTTTTGAGAACTTCGCGAATGAGGCAAGTTTTGCTTGAAATCAGTGAAAAAACAGCGCGTTTTCTGGATTTTTTAAGCCGCACCGCTGCCATTGGAATCGTCGGATAACGGCCGATAACCGGTCAAATCTTCATGAAGGCCACCGACGCGACTCACTTTTGCCCGGCGTCGGGTGTCTTTATCCCGTCCAAACATGCGGCTGAGGCGAAACGACGCCCAGCGGCGCGGATTTAACGAAAACAGTAATACATTGATTGTGTCGTGTATTGTAAGATTCAGGCGTCGCGGGCGGCGGGACCGGCAACACGCCAGCCCGACGTATCACGCTCGATGTGCCGATAGAGCGTGTCTCTTTCCACGGGAATGTATCCCGCCTCGACGATCAGTCGGCGGATGTTGTCCACCGTCTGTTCCTGCCGCTGATTACCCTGGCCTCCCTCGCGTTTGGTGATGTCGTACCAGACGACCGTGCCGTCCAGATCATCCACGCCGTAATTGAGGCTTACCTGGGAAAGCTTCATCGTCTGCATGATCCAGAATGCCTTGACGTGCGGAAAATTATCGAGCATCAGCCGCGAGATGGCGAGCATTTTAATATCTTCCAGGCCGGTGGGGCCCGGCAGATGAGCCAGATCGCTGCCATCTGGAACAAATGAAAGGGGAATAATGCACTGAAAACCCGGAGCCTGATCCTGCAACTCCCGCAGCTTGATCAGATGGTCAATCCGTTCGCGGCGGGTTTCCACGTGGCCGTAGAGGATGGTGGCATTGGTGCGGATGCCCAGTTCGTGGGCCGTCTGATGAACCTGCAGCCACCCGTCGCTGCGCAGTTTTCCCTTGAAGACGGCATCATGCACGCGATCATCAAACACCTCGGCGCCTCCGCCGGGCATCGACCCGAGGCCCGCTTCCTTCAGGGCGATGAGGACTTCGCGAACGGAAAGCCGCGATATGCGGGCGAAGTGATCAATTTCAATGGCGGTAAAGCACTTGAGGTGCAGTTGCGGATGCCGGCGGCGGAGTTTTTCCAGCAGGTTGGTGTACCAGTTGAACGGGAGCCACGGATGCAGGCCGCCGACGATATGCAGTTCGGTGGCACCGGCACGTGCCGCCTGATCGGCAATTTCAAATATCTGCTCGGCGGAATACTCGTAGGCACCGGCTTCACCGCGTTTGCGCTGAAATTCGCAGAATTTGCACGATAGGGCACAGATATTGGAGTAATTAATATGCCGGTTGACGTTGTAGTAAGCGACGCGGCCGTGGCGGGCAAGCCGAACCGCCTGAGCCAGCATCCCCAGGGAATGGATGTCGCGGGTTTCAAACAGGGCCATGCCGTCGTCGGCCGAGAGGCGTTCCCGCCGGAGGATTTTCGCGGCAATGGGCCGCAGGAGCGGATCACGGATGGCGGCGGTGTCAAGGGCGGCGGAATCGATATCGGGCGTCCGCAGTTCCCCGGGCGGAATCAGCGCCGTATCGGAGGCGGTGGGCGTTTGGATAAGAGTGGGCATGCTGATTCCTCCGTGCCGCGGCGGCGGGCGATTATGTTTCACGCTCCGTCACGTAGCGGGCCATTTCGATAAGTTGCAATTTAAAGTCCGAACCGGGGAGGTTGTCAACCGCGGTCAGTGCCCGCTGGACGCAGGCCCGTGCTTCATCGCGGGCATAACTGATGCTGTCGGTCGGCTGAAGCAGCTTGCGCACGTGGTCGATCCGATCCGGGTCGGATGATTCCAGCAGGCTCATGAGCAGGTCGCGGTGCGGGCGATCCGCATGGGCAAGAAAGTGGATCATCGGCAGCGTTAATTTACCCTGTTCGATGTCCGTGCCCAATGATTTACCTACCACGCGTGTGGATCCGATAATGTCGAGAACGTCGTCCACAATCTGAAACGCGATGCCGATATTCCGGCCGAATTGAGCAAGGGCCCGGACGGCGGCTTCATCAGCCCCGGCGGCCATCGCCCCAAGCTGGCAGGATGTTTCGATGAGGCTTGCGGTCTTACGGTAGATGATGTCGTAATAGGCTTCCGGCGTAAGTTGCCAATTGCGCTCGGAGAGGTTCTGAAGCAATTCCCCTTCGCAGACCAGATTGGTGGTGCGGCCGATGAGGCGGGAATATTGCTGACATTGCAGGCTGCTGCAGAGGTGAAACGCGTGGCTGATGAGCATGTCGCCAAGCAGGACGGCCGCCTGATTGCCGCGCAGATGATTGATGGTAGCGGCTCGCCTTCGGACATCAGCTCCGTCGAGCACATCATCATGGACGAGCGTGGCGACATGCACCATCTCCACCACGGCCGCCAGAACGGTGTGATCGACCGTCAAAGCCGATCGTCCGCCGGCCGCCATGCCCGAGAGCAGGACGAGGCGTGGGCGGAGCATCTTGCCCCGGAAATGGCTGATGTGGCGTACCAGCGGCATGATTGCCTCAGGCGACCCGGCGAGTTCCCGCTCGAAGAGTTCCTTGACTTCAGCGAGTTGAATATCCAACATCGCGGACGCTTCGGCGACGGCTGGGGGAACCATGGCAAGTGCTCCTTCCCGAAAGATCGAGGCGGTCGGACAAGACCGCACATGAACTTTCAATTCTTATTGAAATTATAGAAACATTCCTGGCCATGTCCAGCGGAAAATCCGGAGAGCTTGCTTTTTACGGCGAGGCGCGGTTGCCTCCCCGTATGCCATCGTTGTATAATCGCACAACTGAGAGGAAAATCAAAGTTTCGTCTGAAATCGGAGGTTGCAATAATGAAGTGGGAAAAGCTGGGGCTGATGTTACTGGTGGGCACGCTGGCTGCGGGGGTGCCGTTGGCGCGCGTGGCGGCTGCACCCAAGCCGCATGCTGCCCGACCGGCGGCGAAGGTGGTATTTACCCAATACCTTCAAACTCGCGTGAGCGACATTCTCACGCGGTTGGAAAATCAGGGGGACTACCGCCACGCATTTGTATCACTCAACAAACTTTTCGATCTGGCGATTGCCCGCGATCCGAGGGTCGGACTCAAGGCACTCGTCGATGTGGACTACGCCCGGCGGCTGGTGACTCAGCTGGCGTCGCTCTCCAACTCCGAGCATCGGGCGGTACTGCTCCGACTGCTGCTTAAGCATCGCGAACTGGGTGAAACGCTCGCCTATCTGGTGGAATCTCATCGCCAGCCGGTCAATCCCATCTACGGCCTGTTGTATAACATGCACACCGCCTTGGGAAGCAAGATTGTGAAATATCCCAATCTGACCGCGGCCATCTGCGTTACCCTCTACAAGCCCTTCCACCGCCATCTGAATGAGAATCTGGTGGCATCGCCGAGTCCGGTGGCCATATTCAATTATTATGTGAAGTATCAGCACCTGATGTATTTCGGGATCAAGGACGTACCGGCCCGACTGCTGATTTATGTGGTCGATGACACCAACAGCATCAAGTATATGAAATGGGCGCTGGCCCGGTATCACGGCGATCCGATGGTGGGGCAGCTTTTTTTCACGATTCAGTATGATTACAGCGCTCTGCGGCCCGGGGCGGTGAAGAGGGTGGATCGCGCCGGCTACAATCTGCCCAACATTCTCAAATACGGCGGGATTTGCATCGATCAGGCCTATTTTGCCACGGCCGTCGGCAAGGCGATCGGGGTACCGACCGCGATCGACGAGGGTATGTCGAGCGTGGTCGGGCATGCATGGGTGGGTTTTCTTGAAGCGCGGGGTAATACCGGTTGGTGGAATTTTAATACGGGCCGGTATTCTGAATATCAGGGGGTCATCGGAACGGTAAAAAACCCGATGACCCGCCGGCGCGAACCGGACGATTTCATGTCCATCTCCGCCCAGTTGATTCACACCACGCAGTCAGACCGCTGGGCGGCGATCGCGCTCACCGATGCGGCCCGGCGTATGCTGTATCTGGAGCAGAAACATGAATCCCTGGCGGTGCAGACGCTGCCGAAGAATATCATCAAAGCCCGCCGGATGCCTCTGGCCGTCACGCCTCACAACACGCTGGCCCTGCTGCGGCGTGCGGTTGATAAATGTCGCGGCTACAGCGATGAATGGGAAACCGTGGCCCAGATGGCAAGTCTGCACCTGCTTACGCTGGAGGAGAAACGGGACTGGTCGGACAAGCTCATGCAGCTTTGCGGACACCGGTATCCTGATTTTGCTTTGGCGGTTCTCACCCCGATGATCAATTCCATCCGGAATGTTCAGGAGCGGGTTGGCCTGTGGAACCGTGTTTTCCCCCTGTTTGCCAGTAAGCGATTTGATCTGGCGGCACGCATCCGCATGATGCAGGCGGCGGCTTGGGAAAAGCTCAAGAAAGATAACCGTGCCGGGCGCTATCTTATGTACGTCATCAACCGTTACACGAATGCCGGGCCGTTTGTCATCACCGCGCTGGAGAAAGCGGCGGCGATTCTCGCCCGCCAGGGGCATAAAAATCGCATCTTGACGCTTTACGAACAGACCTGGCTGCATATCCATCCTCCGCCACGCGACATGCTTGCCTTTGAATATGAAAGTTCATGGTGTCAGGTGGGCAAGACGTTGGAGGCCATGCTGAAAGCTCAGGGGCACGTGCATCTCGCGCAGAAAGTGTTGGATGAGCTTAAATCCGGCGGTGCGTCGATGAGGGCGCAGTGATGGATGTCGCCCCGTCAACACACCGCTGAACCGGTCTCGATCCCGCCGCACCGGGGGGGGCGGCCTGCGGGGTTTGTCAAGTTTCGATGCGGAAAACATTAATGTTTCATGACCGACCCGTTTGGGGTCGGGCGGATATCCGCCCTGGTTCGGCGGGAATGATGCCCCCCCGGCATACCGGCTGAGGTGAACCCCGGCCGCCCGCATCCGGCCTTGCGCCATAATCTCGCAGGTTATCAACCGCAACCTGAAATTCTATTCATATCAAAATAGCAACATATTCTCATGTGTGGGGGAATAACCGCCGATAATATTGAGTTGGCGCGACTGCTTCGAGTGCAGTCCGACACAAAAAACCGGTTGAGCAACCGTGATTTAGATTCGGTTGACGGAGAGTTTTCTGTTTAACTGTCCGGAGATCCTTGATGCCTGATCGCAAAGTTCCGGTTCACTCGCTCAAGTCGCTGCACGTCCGAGGAACCGCATGCCGGGGGCCTTCTACAACCCTTCCGGCCCCGAAAACGTCTGCGTCCCCATCTCGGGAGCCCGCGGATGGAGCCCATGGCCATGCTGCCGTCACCATGGATATGTCGGCGATGATTCGTAAGTTCGTCCGCCCCGGAGATTGTGCGGTCGAGCTTGGTTGCGCCGACGGTCGAAATTTGCGTCTGATGGCCGAGGCAGCGGGCGATGACGGATGTGTGATCGGTATCGATGCATCGCCCGGTCACATCCAACGCCTTCGCAATATCGCAGCGTTGCGGCGGGTGAGAAACCTGCGGTTGTTCCTCTCACGGGGCGACAGCCTCCCGATTGAAGCGGATGTGGCGGATGTGATCATCTGCCAGGGGTTGGTATCACCGTCCGGATCGCGGCAGGCGGTGTATAGGGAAATGCTTCGAGTGCTGCGCCCCGGCGGTATCATCGTGGTGCATGACATCGTGGTTCACAAACTTCTTCCGCCCGAGATTGCCGATTCGGTCGCAGCTTTTGCCAGCGGTCTGGCCGGCGCGATTGAAGCCGAAAGTTATCGCCGCATGCTGGAAAGATTGGATCTTCGAGATCTGCATCTCACTCACTGCCCGTCGACCGATTTATTGCAGCAACTGCTCATTCCCAGTGCTGCGGAGACGACTGCGGGCCATCAGGTGGCATCTGCCTTGAATGAAGTGAGAAATATCCTGCCGAATTTTATATCGGTGGTTCGCATCTTCGCCAGGAAACTCAGTCCGGCCGGCCATCCGAGTTAAGTTTCTGTTTTTTTTGATCTGCGCATGAAATAAATCGGCAAACCATGCGTTACGCCGGGCGTAGAGGATGAATGATGCGCTCCGGCCTCAAAAACATTCTGGTCTTGCTGTTGGGATCGTCGGCCATGTATGCCTCGCACGCATCCGCTGGCACGGTTTACCTTGAAAACGGCGATCGGATCACCGGACGCATCATCGAACTCACGCCCAACCGCGTGGCGGTCAACACCCGCTTTGCCGGCGGTATCAACATTCGGCTTTCTACAGTGACAAGGTTGGAGAGTCGAAGGCCGGTGAAACTCGTGGGCAAAAATAAAACCGTGCAGATGGTCACCATCAGCCCGGCCCCGGAAAATGTCGGCTGGTTGGTAGAGCCGGTGAAAGTCACGCTGAAGAAATTTCCAGCCGTTGTCGCACCGCTCCCGCTCGTTCCCCCCAAGCCTGCACCGCCTCCCGTTGAATCTCTGTTCGGGCCGCATTGGGATAATGAACTCGATCTTGGCGGCACCAACACCACGGGCAACTCTCAAAGCACTCAATTCACCGGTGGGCTCCGCCTCCACTATGTGCATAAGCCGGATAATCTTCTGATGGCATTTAACGGCGGTTACGGTGTGACCAATGGCAGCCAGTCGCTCGGATATTTCAGCAGTAACATTCTATGGAAACGCCAAATCACCGAATTCAAGCCCAAATGGATGAAAAAAATCTACTTCTTTGTGCAAAATACCAATCGATATGATGCCATCGAAGACCTCTCCATCCGCAGCGATACCGAAAGCGGCCTCGGGTATTACCTCTGGAGCAATCACCGCTCGGAATTTGATGCCCGCATCGGCCCGGGGTACACGTATGCCCGGTATTTCCACGGGCAATCATACAGTTACGTCAATGCCTCGGCGGGGCTGCACTTCATGTATCGCATTGATCCACATGTTAAATTCACTCAGACCGCCGACTATGTTACATCGCTGGAAAACGCTCAGGATTATCAGATCAGTGCCCAGAGCAACGGCCATGTGGGGGCGACCAGTTCGCTCTATATCGGCCTGCCGCAAGTTGTTCGCGGCATGGGGCTTCGCTTTTCGTTTACGGATATGTACGACAATACGGCTGGCACTCAGGGACTCAAACGCAATTCCACACTGCTTATCGCGGGAATGACGTTCAAATTTTAACTTCCGCCTGCGGTCCGGGGCTTGCGGCCGCTGAATTTGCCTGCGGGGTTGGGGTCAGCGCATATTCGGCCTCTCGAGGATAGCGTGCGCTAAAAATAGCCAGCATCACCGCGATTCCCGCAAATAGGACGGGGTCCGCCACGCGGCTCCAGTTGGAGGCGTGGGGCCCGAAAACTTTCACGGCATCGGATGTCAAAAACATCAGCACCGCAGCGGCCACCAGTGCACCGATTGCAATTTGCCTTGACCGTGCGCTGTTTTCCCTGTCGCTCGCCAGCATTCCAATGGCCATCAGCGGGAAGATGAACAGCACGTAATGCGGCACCCAGCTCCATTCCTCCGCCCAAAGCATGAACACCGCCACCGCGCCGATCTCCATCAGATATCGTCGGCTGCGCAGCGTCGGCAGTTTTCGCCGCATCCAAAAGAGCCCGATGATTCCGACGGTTGTCAGCACGATGCGGATGACCCGCTCCGCCGCCATGGGCGCGATGTTGATAACATTAACATAGTACGACTTCGCCACGCCGTGATGATAGGTGACAAATGCCGGTGAATGCACCAGCAGGCGGTAGAGAAAACTGGGGATCGATTCGCCCGAGGGCACCTTGACGGCATTGTGAAACAGATACGGGCGGATCATCACATCGTAGTACTGGTGATTCCAGGCCACTGCCTGCGAAAAGCCGAAAAAAAGCGTCAGCGGCACGTACAGCCAGAAGACCGTCCCCAGCGCAATAGCTGCTGCGGTTGACCAGCGCCTTCGCCAGAGAAAATAGACCACAAAGATGATCGGCGTCACTTTAATCGCCACGGCCATCCCGATCAGAATACCGCCGATCCATCGGCTTGAACGCGTGTCGCGGCCGGTCAGCCAGAGCCCCGCCGCCAGCGGTGCGAGCATCAGCAGATTCACCTGCCCCTCCTGAATGTCCCCGATGCACGGAAAGAGCCAGATGAAGAGGATCAGTCCCAGCGGCAGGGGATCTATTCTGCCCCCGGCGCGTTTGACCAGTCCGAAGGCGGAATAAAAAATTACCGCAATGAGTGCCGGCTTTACAAAGGCCCACGCAAACTGGGCGTTGGGAAACGACAGCCATGAAAACGGCGCAAAAAGAACAATCGTAAACGGCGGCATCGGCCAGAGATCGTTGACAAACTTCCGATGCCCGCTGAGAAACCCGGGCAGAAAACGCAGCCACCGGTTGAAGTCGTTGATGTCCAGCGGGTGGGAGAGCATTAAATCTTTAATTTCCCGGTTGCGGGCCTGAATGGCGCAGACCGTCGCGATGATCACCACCAGCGTCCAGCCGATGATCGTCGCCCAGCGTTTAACGGCGGCAGATTCCTGTTGAGTCACACTTGTTTCCATCATGAGCGTTGGTCCGCGTTACGCCCGAACCATCGCTGATTGCTTCGGTGCAGCTTTCAGGCGTCGGACATATTTGCCAACTCGGCCCTGTCGCGTCATCATATCCGCTTTTGGTGAAGGAGGCTCGCCCATGGGCGAATCACAAAAAAGCGAATCGGTAAAAAAAATTGTCCTCGCCTATTCCGGCGGACTTGATACCTCGGTTATTCTCCCTTGGCTCAAGGAACACTACACCGGCGTGAAGCTCATCGCCTTTGCAGCCGAGCTCGGCCAGGGGGATGAACTCGCAGGCATCAAAGCCAAGGCCCTTAAAAGCGGCGCTGATCAGTGTATCGTGGCTGATCTTCGTGAAGAATTCGCCCGCGATTACTGCTTTCCCATGTTGCGTGCCGGTGCTGTTTATGAACATTCCTACCTGCTGGGCACCTCCATCGCCCGCCCGCTGATTGCCAAGCATCAGGTGGATGTTGCCCACCAATTCGGCGCCGATGCCGTCGGCCATGGCGCCACCGGCAAGGGAAACGATCAGGTCCGTTTTGAACTCACCTACATGGCCTTGGGCCCCGAACTCAAAATTATCGCCCCCTGGAAGGATGATCGCTTTGAACTCCGCAGCCGCGAGGCCGCCATTGAGTACGCCAAACTCAAGGGCGTTCCCATTGCACAAACCACACGCAAAATATATTCTCGCGACCGCAACCTCTGGCATATTTCCCATGAGGGCGCCGACTTGGAAGACCCCGCCAACGAGCCGCGCGATGATCTCTGGGTCATGAGCGTTCCCGTGAGCAAAGCGCCCGCCAAGCCCGGTTATGTCCGCGTCGGCTTTGAAGCCGGTACGCCGGTGAGCGTTGACGGCCGCAAACTTGCGCCGCACAAAATCATCGAAAAGCTCAATGAACTCGGCGGTCGCCACGCTGTGGGCCAGGTGGATCTGGTGGAAAATCGTCTCGTCGGCATGAAGAGCCGCGGTGCCTATGAAACGCCCGGCGGCACGATCCTGATCACCGCCATCCGGGCGCTGGAATCGCTTTGCCTGGAGCGGGAATTGATGCACTACAAGCAGCAACTTGCCCTGAAATATGCCGAGTTGGTTTACTACGGCCAGTGGTTCCACCCGCTGCGCGTCGCGCTCGACAGCTTCATGCAGACCGCCACCCAAAGTGTTACCGGCGAGGTGAAGGTCAAGCTGTTCAAAGGTCGGGCGACCGTCGCCTCCGTCACATCACCCAAATCGCTTTACAGCCGCGATCTGGCGAGTTTCACCATGGGGGCGGAATATGACGGCAAAGACGCCATCGGCTTTATCCGCCTGCTGGGCCTTCCGATGCGCGTTCATGCGTCGGTTAACGGCCGCGGCAAGTAATGCCCGTTGGCATCAGCGCGATCCATGCCGGGATGCGGCATGGTGGTGGGGGGTAGAGTCGCTTTGCACTTTGGCTCCGAGGCGGCATACTCTGCATTATGCGTTGGATCACTTTTTTCGCCCTGCTCTACATCGCCGCTGCTCTGCAGTCCGCCCATCTGCTGCAACTCAATGTTCAGGGGTACTTTCATATTGAATATATCCCACTGCTGGCCATCTTCTACAGCCTGTATGCCGAGAGGGAGTCGGCTCTGCTCGCGGCCCTGCTCTGCGGTCTGGTATACGATCTCACGAGTTCGTCGCTGCTCGGGCTGGAGATGGTGATTTTAGGTTTAATCGCCATCGGTATTACCAAAATCCGCGCCCATGTGTTCCGGAATAATTTCATCAGCCAGATGGTGATTGTATTTTTGGGTGTAACACTTTTCCTCTTCTCGCGGATGATTGTGAGCAACCTGCTTTTGTGGACTGCCGGTAAACACTCCCTGATTCCGACCGGAGTGCCATTCGGTTTTATTGCGCTGAGCTCCGCACTTTATTCGGCCGTCGTGGCACCGCTGGTCTTCCGGGGGTTGTTTTTTCTCGGCACCCTGCTCGGTTTTGAAAGCCACTCGGGTCGCTCGGGCCGCCTTTCACGCAGATAAATCATGAAAAACGTCGGGCGCGCCAGTTGCCGCCCAAATGGCCCCGGGCTTGCCCGGGGGGCTTATAAATTAAGTATGCGCGCTCCACAGGGATTGCGCCGCATGCCAGATGTTCCACCGGCAAGCCGGTGGCTATGTGTTTTGCCGGCGGCTTATCGGGGGAGTTATCCAATCAAACGGATCGGCCGGCAGGCCGCGGCGAATGTTGTGTCGGATAATGTAATCGCGGGCGGCGAGCACTGCCGCATGGTCAAAAAGAAAAACACGCCAGAGGCCCGCCGTCCAGATACGCTGCCCCGGCCGGCCGCTCGCACGGCCGATCCGGCTGCTTGATTTCCCTTTCACCCGGCCGACGAAGCGGCTGATGGGTTCCTCGCCGCTTGCGAGTAACAGATGGACGTGTTGCGATTCGATCGCTGCGGCATATGCATGCCAAACGCCAGCGGGGGTTCCCCCCAGCGTATCCGACCTCCGGCCCGCCGACGAGGCATGCCCCGATACACGCTGCGACGATTTCGGCTTCCCTGTCATCCAGCCGACGGGGTTCTCCTGTTGCCGCCTCCGCGGACACCTTACGCGTAATTTCATCACCGATATTTAGTCGATGTCCGGCGCGAATCAGGCGACCGTAGATATCAAACAGGGGGGACCAATGCCCGCGCGCGTCGCCGGGCATCCAGGATCGGTAGGTGGTCCACACAAGGTGGATGGCCATGGCACCGCGGTGGGATTTAACCGGATATTCCATCATAAAAATTTTAACTGCCCTGCACGGCGCCGCCCATAGCCCCGGGCTTGCCCGGGGGGCTTACGATCCGTGTGAATCTCGTCCGCTACGCCTTGAGGCACTCGCGAACCGCGGCGGCAATTTCAGCCGCCTCGCCGCTGTCGAGTTTCTCCGCAGGCCAGGGAAGGTGAAAATGGTCACCATCCAATCGCGGCAGGATATGCTGATGCAGGTGCATGACGGACTGCATCGCCTCCGGCCCGTTATTGACCAGCACATGGCACGCCTTGGCCCCGGTTGCCGCTACCACCGCCCGACACAATCGTGGCATCACCTGAGCGATACTGGCGGCAATTTCCGGCGGGCAATCCAGAAAATTCACAGCATGGCGTTTGGGAATCACCAGCGTATGCCCGCGCACAATCGGACCGATATCCAGAAACGCCAACACGTCGTCATCTTCATAAATTTTGTGGCAGGGGATGGCCCCCGCCGCGATTTTGCAAAAGATGCAGTTTGGATCGCTGCGGACGGAATGGGTTGCTGTTTCAGACATGGTTCATTCACCTCGCCGGAAGTATAACCGGAGCGAATCGATCGAAAAAAGAAGGGAATTGTGGCAACGGGACAATCTGCATGAGACAACTCTCTGCCCCGCGAGTTGCCACACCCCAGAATAAAAAAAATTGAAATTTTCGCTTGACATCCACCGGTCGCGGTGTGTAGCATATACGGACGGTGGCAGTGGTAGCGAGCGTTTATATACCCTGACGTATCTGCTATTATTTTCTCTATTCCGCTTCCCCTCCCACCTGGATCAATTTCGTACCTGTGATGTGCATCGCACGCCCGCATCACCAAGGTCTCTAGCAGGTGTGCAAGGTTTCGGGTTTTTCTCAATTTTTTACTCACAGGTGGAGAGCCTGTGTGTCTGCGCAATGGCAGACAGTTGTTCGCCGCCCAACCGCGGCAACGTTAATTCGATCATTGGTTGGTGCGTCCGGTATTGCCTACCCCGTGTTGTATGGATGCCCGCTATGTTGGCGGGCGACGGGGTCCGGAGCGGACTCATCTGACATATTGCCCAAAGGTACCGGGGCGCGTGCATTGATGTGGCCGCGATTTTCCCCAAGCGTTCGGGCATCGTCGGCGAGGTGGTTTAACCGACAACCTGCCGACCTGTTATCCTGCTGTCATCGGCAGGCCGCGGTGCACGCAATCAATGAATTTGTGTTTACAGGAGTATCCCCATGACATTGCGTCAAAAAACCCAACGCGGGTTTACGCTTATTGAGTTGCTGGTGGTGATCTCGATCATCGCCCTGCTCATTGCGATCCTGCTGCCCAGCTTGGCCAAAGCCAAGGAACTGGCCAACCGGGCGGTATGTTCGGCGAACATCCGCGGCATTATCCAATCGATGGTCACCTATGCCAACAGCAACAACAGCATTTTCCCCTGCACCCCCGGGCCTGATGGCACCAGCTATACCAACACGCCGGAAGCGCCCACGGGCTATCAGACTACCCAATCAGCCGGTTCGGTGGTGAATGATTGGTTCGACGGTGGCACGGGCGGCGCAGCCCCGAGCGGCGCCGATTTGGGCAGCCCGACGGGATGTATGTGGCTCATCGTTTTGCAGAATTACGCAACCCCCAAGAGCTTTATCTGCCCGTCGGACCCGATCGCCACAACCCCCTCGCTGCAGTATTACACCGGCGGGACGAATGCAACCGCCTACCAGCCCAACTTCGGTGTGATGTCAGGTAGCGCCGGCGCTGGCGCGGCTACGAATTCCAATGGCCAGGGCCTCAGCTACTCCATCAACTATCCGTGGCAGTTCGGCGGAACCGGCATCGCCAATGCCGGTGCATGGTGGACGGATAACATCGGCAGTGATCAGCCGGTCATGTCGGATATGGCACCGGCGTATGACGCTGGCGCATCCGGCCAGTCGGCTCGGGTCACCAACACCACGCTCAGCAACACCTATGGCCCGTACATTTATAATTCCGGTAATCATGCCGGTGACGGCCAGAATGTCGGGTTCGGTGATGACCATGTAAGCTGGGAAACCAACCCGTACGTGGGTTCCAACAACGATAACATCTTCACGTACGTCAACACGGCCACGGTCACCACATCCCAGACGACGAATTCGGGAATTCAGGGGGTTCTCCAGCTCACCAGTGCCTCAGGGACCGGTGGCTCTGGAGGCTCGGCCACCTCAATCACCCTGTCCAGTTGGTCGCAGCAGAATACCTCACCCTACGACACGCTGATGGTTCCGGTGCGGAACGTCCAGTCGGGTTCGTGGTAATTCCTCAGTCCGCAGCCTGATGACTGTCGCGATTGGAATGTGAATCTCTCAAGGCCCGGGCTCAGCCGCCCGGGCCTTTTTTTTGAGACTCTTTGATCGGATTTATTTGGCGCAACCAATGAAATTTTACTTGGCAAATCCGCTGTTTTGGATTAGAGTTCCGGAAGATCGGCGTTTTTGGCGGCAAGCGGTCTTACACGTTGCGGAATACGTTGTCGTTTTGACAATTTTGCTGCTATCACGCCTCTGAATTACCGGGTTCGTGCACGCGAGGTACACTGCCTATCGGCACGGCCATGGCTTGGTGTACGCAATAAATGAGGTTTTGTTTACAGGAGTGCCCCATGAAACTACGTACAAAAGCTCATCGTGGTTTTACGCTCATTGAGCTTCTGGTGGTGATTTCGATCATCGCCCTGCTCATTGCGATTCTGCTCCCCAGCCTGGCCAAAGCCAAGGAACTGGCGAATCGGACAGTATGTTCAGCGAATATTCACGGCCTTATTCAATCTATGGTTACCTATGCCAACAGCAACGACAATGTTTTCCCCTGCACCCCCGGACCCGGGAGCTACGATCAGTACATTAACACTCCCTCGGCCCCCGCGGGTTACCTTTCCACCCAATCGGCCGGTGCAGTGGTGAGTGATTGGTTTGGTGCGGGTAGCACGTCGGTGCCGGTACAGGATTTGGGGAGTCCCACAGCGTGCATGTGGTTGATGGTGTTGATGAATTATGCGACACCCAAAAGCTTCATCTGCCCATCGGACCCGATCGCCACAACCCCCTCACAGCAGTATGTAACGAGCGGCTCGACTGCAACCGCTTATCAGCCCAACTTTGGTGTGATGTCGGGTACGGTCGGAGCCGATGCTGCCACCAATACAACCGGCCAGGGACTGAGTTACTCCATCAATTATCCGTGGGAACTCAGCAGCAGTAATGTTCCCGCTAATGCCGGCCCGTGGTGGACGGATAAGATCGGCAGTGATCAGCCGGTGATGTCGGATATGCCTCCGGCGAATGGCGGTATCGGCACCGGTCTACGCCTGACGGCCGCCCGGCTAGTTAATAATTATGGTCCCTATATTTACAATTCTGGCAATCATGCCGGTGACGGCCAGAATGTCGGCTTCGGCGATGACCATGTCGCGTGGGAAACCAACCCGTATGTCGGCGCAGGCAACGACAACATCTTTACCTTTCAGTACGGCACCCAGAGCGGACCTCAGACCAACGATCCGGGCGAGCAGGGAACAATCGAGTTTAAGGCCACCGGCGGTGTGTATCTGTTTGCACTGAGCAGTTGGAATCAGCCACAGGACCAACCCTTCGACACCCTTATGCTTCCGATGAGAGACGTCACGACGGGTGGATGGTAAATTCTCAAGCCACCGCTTGATGGCTGCGGCGGGATGATTGTCAATTTGTCACCTCACGCGGCTATTTCCGGTGGGGGGGCGGAGGGAAATAGCGGGGGAGACATAGCGCGACCTGCACACCGGGCATGAAAAAGGGTGGATAACGGGACTCGAACCCGCGACATCGAGGACCACAACCTCGCGCTCTGCCAACTGAGCTATATCCACCGTTTAGCTGACCGACTAAGTGTATGAAACGGCGCCGCCATGTCAAATGTGGCCTTCCTGCCGCCGCCTCCGGGAAAATTTTGGTTCTCCAGCCACCGGCTTGCCGGGGGACATATCGGTGGGGCGGCCGCGACCGCGGAACAGCCAATGTAAAATAAATATTTATTTTATGTTTAACCGGCCCGGTGTGTTATGACGCCCTGCCCAGCAGCCGACCGATCATGCCGACGAGTTCGGAGAGTCGGTAACGGCGGGGAAACAGGTAACTGTCGCAGCAGACCGCCGGGGCCCGGTTTGAACGGGAATCGGCAAGTCCGTGCGAGCCACGCACCGATTCCGGGTCCTGCGTGATCGCCCGGCCGGGACGCCCCCCCTCAAAGAAAAGCTCGCGGGGGTCGTACCCCGGCTTACGGTGAATATCGACAGAAAACTGCCAGGCCGGTTTTTCGCTCTCCTGCTCCCACCAGTCATGCATCAGCCACCGATCACCCGCTGCAAGAATCACCGTATCCCCCGCCCGCGGCGAATCGATGCCGAGGCGGCTAAATCGGTCTTTGGCAATAATCTGTTCGATGCCATCCAAGGCTTCCAGTACACCCCGAGCCCGTTCTACAGCCTCCGGCCTGGCGTAGAGAAATCCCACCTGATGATCGACCATCACGAACGCCTCGCTTGCGTCGTGATCGACGAGCAGTTTGCCGTCGGAGTCCGGCCGTGTTTTAAGCAGACCGGACCGTCGCAGTGCCAGATTCGGGGCAACCGCACCGCGGACATCACTCATGGCATAGTCGCCTACGACGAGCATCTTCCCTTCGCTTTTCCATACCGAGCTGATCAGCGGATCGAGAATCGTATCAAGCTCACGCACATCGCGGGCAATGGCCGGATCACCCGGTCCCAGCCGCTGGAGGTTGTAATCCAGGTGCGGGATGTAAACCCATTGCAGATCGGGGGATTGAGTATCCCACACGCGGGCCGCCGCCTTGCCGATCCACACAGATGCGGGTAGCCCGGCCATCGGTCCCCAGTAATGATGCAGGGGGAACGGGCCCAGTTCCGCCGCCAAGGATTCATAAAGATGATCCGGCCGGCTCCAGCAGGAACTTACCGTTCGGCCGTCGGGGGTGTGGACGGGTTTGGGGGTCAGGATGATGTCCGCGCTTTTGCCGATGGATTGCTGAAAAAACAGCATGGATGTTTTGATGTTCCAATCGGCCCAGAAGCGGGGGGCTTTAACCAGTTCGCTTGATTGCTCCCAGAAGCTGACTTCCCGCCGGAATTCGGGATAACTGTCGGTATCCAGCAGGGCGTGTGTCGCCGGTTCACCGCGGGTGTACAGGCCGTTGCAGATGATCCCGTGCTGCGCAACGGTGCGGCCGGTGGTCAGGCTTGCCTGAAAAGTGGAGGTTACCGCCGGAAAGACCGACTCCAGCGACGCCTGATGCGCGATGGCCCCGAGCCGCGGGCCGAGCATCGAGAGCATTTGGGTATCCAATCCCGCAACGACAACAACACAGACGCGGGGCATTGAGCATGTTCCTCCAGCAAAACCGACACACGCATCGCCATCATCCACGGGGGCATACCCGATTCAATGGAATGCCGACCCGCGGAGGTCCATCTTCGGTGGATCGGCCGGCGACGGAGCCATTGTACCGAGAGCATCCGGATGGGAAAGGTTAACCCCAGCGGATAAGGCCCGGCTCAAGTCGCAATTTGATATTCGGATTTTCCGGCACGATGCGCACGGTATATCCCTGCTGCCCGCAATCTGCAGCCCGGATCGCGCCGACATATTGATAGACACCTTTTTCCACCGCCGCCCCCATGGCCATTCCCTGCACACCAGCTTTCTGAATGCTTCCGCTCGCGTCCAGCGGGCCGAAATAGAGTTCAACCCGCACATGATCGGGAGGGATGTCGCCCAGAAAGGCGGTGGCGTAAATTTTTACACTTTCACCGGCTTTCACCACGCCATCGGTGTGTTCCTGAGTATCACGTATCGACACCTTGCCCCAACCCTCGCGCATCCTGCGCCGCCAGTCGGCCAGTGCCGACGCCCCGGCCCCATGTCCCTCGCCAAGTTGCCAGAAGGCCTCATCGGCCGGAATATAGAATTTGTCCGCATATTCCTGCACCATCCGGTTGGTGTTGAACACCGGACAGATGGTGCGGATGGAGTTTTTCATCCGTTTGATCCAACCGCGCGGCAGGCCGTCGAGGCTGCGGTCGTAGTAGAGGGGGATGACTGATTTTTCAATAATATCAAAGAGCCGACGGGATTCAATCTCGTCCTGATAATCGTCGTTGCCGAAATTTTCGCCGCTGCCGATGGCCCAGCCGTTTTCACCATCGAAGGCTTCGCACCACCAGCCGTCGAGAATGCTCAGGTTCAGCACGCCGTTGATCGCGGCCTTCATGCCGCTGGTTCCGGACGCCTCCATGGGGCGGCGCGGTGTGTTCATCCAGACGTCCACCCCCTGAGTCATGTGGCGGGCGACATCGATGTTGTAGTCCTCGAGGAAGACGACGCGTCCGCGGACATCATCCCGCTGAGAGAAGCGGTAAATTTCCTGAATAAAATGCTTGCCGCCGTCGTCGCGGGGATGCGCCTTGCCAGCGAAGAGAAAATTAACGGGGCGCTCGGTATCGCGCAGCAGTTTCAAGAGTCGATCCATATTGCGGAGCAGCAGCGTGGCGCGTTTGTAGGTGGCAAAGCGGCGGGCAAAACCGATCAGCAGCGTGCGGGAATTGAGCACTTCGTCGATGCGGCCGATTTCCGCCGCCGCAGCACCGCCCCGTTTCATCTGCACGGCAAGCCGCTGCCGGACATATCCGATCAGCCGTTCTTTTCGCCGCTCGTGCACCCGCCACAACTCTGAATCCGGAATCTTATCGGTGCGAGCCCAGATGCTGTGATCCGCGGGCCTCTCCAACCAGTTCGTCCCCAGATATTCCTGATACAGCCGGGCGCACCCCTCTGAAATCCATGATTGGGTATGTACGCCGTTGGTGATGTGCGTGATGGGGATTTCATCCGGAGGTACTTCCGGCCAGATTCCCTGCCACATATGTCTCGACACATCGCCGTGAAGTTCGCTCACCCCGTTGCAATGCCACGCCATCCGCAGCGCCAGCGTGGTCATGCCGAACCCCTCCCCCGCGTCGCCTGCATGAATCCGTCCAAGCCCGAGCAGCTCATCGAGTGAAATGCCCAGTTTGGGGCAATAAATTCCAAAATAACGCTCAATCATGTCGCGCGGGAAGTGATCATTTCCCGCCGGCACCGGCGTGTGAGTGGTGAAGGCATTGCTGGCCGCGACAATTTCCCGTGCCTCGGCAAAGGAGAGTTTAGATTCCTCCATCAGCACGCGGCAGCGCTCCAGAGCCAAAAACGCCGAGTGCCCCTCGTTCATGTGGCAGACGGTGGGCTTGATCCCCAATGCCGTGAGCATGCGCACACCGCCGATGCCGAGCACGATCTCCTGTCGGATGCGCATTTCCTGATCGCCGCCGTAAAGCCGCGCGGTAATTTCGCGATCTTCCGGCCGATTATCCGGCAGATTGGTATCCAAGGCGTAAATCGTGACCCGCCCGACCATGATCTTCCACGCCTGAATGTTCACGCGCGAGCCGGGCAGATCAATGAACGTCCGAATCGGCTGCTGATCGGGTCCGACGCAGAGCTTGAGCGGCATCGAGAAGAAATTATTCTGCGGGTTAAGTTCTTGTTGCCATCCGTCCGGGTTCAGGCGTTGATGAAAGTACCCATCGCGATAAAGAAGCCCGACGCCGACCAGCGGCAGGCCCAGTTCGCTGGCGCTTTTCATATGGTCGCCGGAGAGTACACCCAGGCCGCCGGAATAGATCGGCAGGCATTCATGGAGGCCATACTCCGCGGAAAAATAGGCAATTTGTGTTTTATTGCCGGGGTGGTTGAGGCTGAACCAGGTGGGGGCCTGCATGTAATAGCGGAAATCGGTTAACACACGGTTGTAATGGGCAAGAAAGCCCTCATCCGCGGCCGCCGCCTGAAGTTTTTCCTGACTGATCAGGTTCAGCAGGGCGACGGGGTTGTGGTCAATCCTTTCCCATAAATCCGGGTCAAGCCGATTAAAAAGACTGACGGCATCATATTTCCAGAGCGACCAGACGTTATAGGCAAGATCATTTAATCCGGAAAGACTCTCCGGTACGGCCGGTACAACTACGAACCGGTGAACAGTGGCCATCGCAACTCCTTTTGGCGCAAACAAACATCTCCATCCGTTTACTCCTCCGGCCAAACTTATCGGCAGTATAGGCCGAATTCTTTGGCCCGTCTAAGAGAAGTGGCTCGGGAAGTCACCGCCGCTTTCCACGACTACGAAAAGTTCAATCCACTGCCAGCTCGTCCGCGGAGTGGTGGTTTGCGGGCCCAATGCTCCCACGGAAGGCGATGCAATCCACCACATCGCATCGTCATCGGCGGCGCGGCGATGCCGTCGTTGACGCAGCGCCACGTTCCGCCGGGCTCGATCGGGGGGCGTGCGGAACTCTATAAAGCCATACACCCCCGATATGAATCGGCAGGGTGTGCAGCGGTGCAACTGCCGCATCTGAAATGGGGCCGGGGGGTGAGGTGAGAATGACCGCTCCGACGTGATGCGAGCGTAAAAATTGCAGCAGTCGGGGCCCGTAATCCGATGGCGGGGCAGATCGCAGGGCGAGGCAGGCGCTGATGTATCCCGGCCATTTGAAGTTAAAGGGTTTCCAACCGGTAAATCCATTCACCATCGAAAAGCGAAAACCGTTCTCCTCCTGCCACAACATAACCGGCAAATGGGAGATAAATGGAAGGATGAGCACCGTCTCGTTCGGCCGCAGATAATGGCGGCAGTACCCTTGCCGGAAGAATGGGGGATTGGCGTACCGCCCGGTGCCGATGCCTGCCCGTATGTTCGGAAAAAGTGTCAGGATAACCAATGAGGAAAGGACCCATTTCCGGCGTAATGGGTCTGCTCCGGCAAGCCACAGGGCGGAGGCTGCCGAGGCGGCCAGTGTCGCATAGCTGAACATTCGAAATGGGAGTGCCTTATTCATAAGGGGAAGATGCGAAACATAAATCCACGGCATCGAGCACCAGAGGGAATGCCCGAGCACTTTCAATCGGGGTCCGAGGCTCAGCAGGATCGCGGTGGAAAAGATGATCAGCAGCAGGCGGCCCGTTCGCGACGAGGCCGACTTTCTGAAATAGAGCCCCAGCAGCAGGATAAGGGGTACGCCCAGATACCCGACCTGCGACGGTATGGCACCGGTTGTCGGAAACTCTTGCCAGAGATGCCGGGCCCATCCCGCCCCGAACCCTACATATTGCGACGGCATGATCAGCGACGCGAGGTCTACGGAATTGGTGCTCCGACTCCATATATCCCCGCTCGTGTATCCCTGCACCAGTGGGAGTAGAAACAGCGGCGTTAAAACCGCAACCGCTGAGATCAGCGATAGAACCGATTCTGCGGCCGTCCGTCGCAAGGCGGGAAAATCAACATCGTCCCGCGCCATGGTGAGGGTTATGAGTAGAATCAGGCCGCCGAAGAGTACGGATACCGCAAATGCCTCGGTAAAAATGCCAAATTCAAAGCACCACAAGACCGCGAATGCGGCAATAAAGGTGATGCGTCCCATCCGGCCGCGCAGCCGTCGGACAAAAAGCCACACGCCTGCCGGCAAAATGAATAAGACCGTCAGGTTCAGGTCATATTGCATTTGTATAATTTCGTAGACGGAAAAGCCGAATAGCCAACCGCCGAAGAGTGACGGCCAGAATGCAGCACAAATCTCCAGATTCATTCCGTATGCCGCCCACGCAGACAATGCGGGCGACAACAACAGGGCCGTATTGAGGGCCGCGGTCGCCCCCCAGAGCTTGGTGATGGGCCAGAGCACGATCGCCAAAGCCGGAATGCTGGTAATCCATGCGGCATTAACTCCCGTCGGTTGCCACACGGTGTGGATGTAAAACGGATTGATATGGTGAGAGATGGCGTAGGGCCACCAGGCCAGATACCATAAAAATGCGGTCGTGTCGCGGTTGGCACGTCCGATCACCGCCCCGTGCCCGGCATGCAGAAGATCGGGCAGTGAAAGAGCCGTCGCCAGCGCGAGGTAGATCATCCCGGCAAGAAGGAATTGCAGGGGGCGTGTCCATCTTTGGTTTTTGCACCGCCCGTCTTTCCCGCATCCGTCCGCCACCAGGGGTTCACCCATGTCAGTGCTCCTCGCCGCCGAGCCACTGAATCTGCGCCCATACCGAAAAGCGGCCAGCTTCATTTCGCGGATGTACCGCGCGCTCGCAGAGCCCCGGCGGCCAGCAGCAATGTTCCAATCTGCCATATCCCCAACACCACCCACTGCGCGATCGCCAGCACCCACTCCCCTTCACGCCTGAATGTCGCCATGCCGGTGACCGGCGATTCCGCAGTCCGGTGCACAGAGTCTCGGAACAAGACCGGCCACACGGCGCTGGCCGCAGCCACCGTGGCAAGCAGCATAAAACACAGGAATTGAAATCGGATCGCCCGACGGGCCTGGCGCCTGAGCCACGGCAGGCCCTTTCTCCATTGATAGTCCGCATAAAGTCCGGGAATCCAAAATGCACACAGGCCCGAAGCGTGCACCAGACACGCAATCAATCGGGTTCTCCGCGATACGTTGACCCCCTGCGTATCAGCCATGGTAAGCCTGCGACCTCGTCAAGATGTACCAATCCAATTCAGTAAACCAGCACTTTTCATAAAACGCAAGTGGCTGATTCGCCGCGTAGTTTCTGGGTATGGCAATGTTTACGTGCACCGCTGGGGGCGCGGGTGTCCTCACCCGCTTTGGTTCAGGAAACAGCCTCGCCATGGCCGCCATTGGGCCATATGGTGCGGATCTTTTAAGGCTGCCCGGAAAAATTGCAATGCCCTATTTTCCTCCTGCGGTGGATTCTGATCGCTCCGGTAGCCGGGCAGGGACCTGCGGGGCCGGCCGATTGAATCGGTGGCTGGGAAAGCGGGCCGTAAGCCGCCTATCATGCTCCGGAGTTTGATCTTGAAAGGAGACATCATGTCGGTTTCTGAAGGCTCGGCAGCGCCGAGTTTCAATCTGGAATCCAGTGCAGGCAAAAAACTATCCCTCAAAGATCTCAAGGGGAAAAAAGTGGTGCTCTATTTTTACCCCAAGGACGACACGCCCGGCTGCACCAAAGAGGCGTGCGGTTTCCGGGACGGCATCGGCGAACTCAAAAAGCTCGGCGCTGTGGTGCTGGGCGTGAGCCCGGATGATGTGGAGAGCCACCGAAAATTCATTAAAAAATACAGACTTCCCTTCGAGCTGCTCGCCGATACGGATCACGCGGTGGCGGAAAAATACGGCGTCTGGAAGGAAAAGTCGATGTACGGCCGCAAATACATGGGCATTGAGCGAACCACGTTCATCATTGATGCTGACGGCAAAATTGCGAAAATCTTCCCCAAGGTAAAGGTCGATACGCACAGCGAGGAAGTTACCGCCGCCGTCAAGGCGATCTGATTTGGCCCTCGGGCTCATGCGCCCTGGGCATGCGGCGCGCTGGAAATGCCGATGAGCCGGGCGGCCACGCACCGCGGATTGCGGGCGACGTCAAGAATCACGCGCGGCGGTTCAAACCGGCCCGTCCTCATGACCAACTCGGATACCTGCTGCGTCTGATCAAAGGCGGTCTCCATCAGCAGCCACCCGCCTGCCACCAGATGCTCCGGTGCACCCTCGATGATGCGTCGGATGATCTGCAGCCCGTCGTCACCCCCATCCAACGCCAGCCGCGGCTCATGCCGGGAAATTTCCGGTGCCAGTGCATCAATCAGGCCGGTGCCGATGTATGGCGGGTTGGCGGTGATCAGATTAAATGGCGCATCATCCGGCGGCAGAGCATCAAACAGATCCCCCTGCCGGAATACCACGCGGTCGGAGAGGCCGACGTGCAGCGCATTGGCTTGTGCGATGGCCAGGGCGGCGGGGCTGATGTCGGTCGCCACAATTTGCGTCGCGGGGCAGTTTTTGGCAATCGCCAAAGCGGCACAACCGCTGCCGGTGCACAGGTCCAGCACCCGTGGCCGGGGCGATGAGCTGTTGCGCAGAGCGGTGATGGCCTGCTCCACGAGAGTTTCGGTGTCGGGGCGGGGAATCAGTACGTCGGAAGATACACGGAGTTCCAGAGAATAAAACCACGCCCTGCCCGTGAGATAAGCCACCGGTTCGTGCTCTTTCCGCCGTTTCACCAGCGACCGAAACAGTTCAACCTGCGCCGCCGGAGGTATCTGTTCATAGCCGGTATACAGCGCCATCCGGCTGCAACCCAGGGCATGCGCCAGAAGCAGTTCTGCCGAGAGCCTTGGTTCATCAATATGATGTCGCGAAAAATAATCCGCAGTCCACGCCAGCAGTTTGCCGACCGTCCAATTCGTAGTCTCGACCGGTGTCGCCATGGGAATCTTCTAACATGCCGGATAAAATAATGGAAGCGCCGCCCCGTTGATCGGCTGTCGGCCTGGGTTCGGGCTGAGCGGTCATGATGGTTCGCAAGGGTTTGTTCCGTGCCCGGCATTTGGAGACGCACGTATGGTCAAGGTTCCATTTTCTGCAAGCATCGGTTTACTGCTGGTGAGAATCATGCTGGCGGCAACGTTTATTTATCATGGGGGGCAGAAGCTTTTCGGCTGGTTCGGCGGCCCCGGGATGTCCGGCTTTGAAAAGTTCATCGGGATGATGCATCTACCACTTCTGCCGACGCCGGCTTGGGCTTATATGGCGGCCATTGCGGAGTGCATCGGCGGAATGGCCCTGCTGCCTGGATTTTTGTCGCGGTTTTGGGCGCTGGCGCTGGTCATTGACATGCTGGTGGCGATTTATGTCCGCCGCGGGGCCGGTGTGACGGGCACCGAACTGGAACAGGCGCTGCTGACGCTTTCCGCCATGGTGGTGCTGGCGGGCCCGGGGATTATTTCGGTTGATGCGCTCCTGTTTCGACGCCCGCTCTGGCCCAATGCCTGACCGGCTCGCAAATTTGTCCGCCACCCCGATCTACCGATGTCGCGCTCCCTGCCCCATACGTCCGCTAATGCTCGCATCGCCCGCCGTCGGTGACGTCCCAAAAGACGGGTACGGAAATGAATGTCATGAAAGTGTTATCATGGGCCGATATTCGTGGCAGGCGTAGATACTATACGTCTGCGGACGTGCGCCTCGGGCAACTCTCGATCACTGTTGATCGCGGTGGTGAGGTGAGCGGGTGAACTGACATTTTGGCGGCACGGCGTTTTGACGTGTCGGTTTGCATTCGGCCTTTTGGGGCGTGGCAATTGGCGTGGACGGATCGCTGAGTTCGGTTTACTGGCAGGTTTTTGGTCATGATTGAATCGATTGATCCGTTCCCCTGGTTCCTCAACAAGGACGTGGAGATCAAGGTCAGCGGTCGCGTGGCCAACATGCACATTCGTTCCTCGGAGTGGAGCGATATCTGGCGGCCGATGCTCTCACGCATCCACGACTACATGCTTCAATTTCCAAAGCGACTCGTCATCGGCATAGCGGGGCCTCCCGCCGCCGGTAAAACATACCTCGCGGCGCAACTGGAGTGGCTCGCCGCCAAGGGATTTCTGCCCGGCGCCCGAGGGCGTGCCGTGCCCATGGACGGCTTTCACCTGCCGCAGGAGATATTAGCCAGCCGCCGAATTCGCTTTGAAGACGGCACCTCGGTCAGCATGGCGGAGTGCAAAGGAATCCCGGCGACGTTCGATGTCCAGTCCCTGCGCGAACATCTCATGCTGGCAAATGACAATTCCGCTCAACTTGATTGGCCCGACTATGATCGTACCACCCATCGGGTCGTTCCCCGTGCCATTGGAATCAAGAAGTCCGACAATCTCGTGATCGTCGAGGGAAATTATCTCTTTCTCGATGTGCCTCCCTACGAAAGCATGCCTGAATTCTTTGATCTCCGCATTTATGTGGACTCTCCCGCCCCGGCCATCATCAGCGGGCTGGTGAATCGGCACATGGCCGGCGGCAAATCGCTTGAGGAAGCAAAAGACTGGGTTCGACGGGTGGATTTGCCCAATGCCCGGCTCATCGAGCATACACGCGGCGCCGCCCATCTGGTGGTGAAGCGCGATCAGGAAAGGGTTATTGCCGAATTATCCTGGCAAACGCCGAAACTCGCATCCGACAGTGCCGCGGGGGCAGTGGTCGTGAATTCCAAGGTGCCCTGAGTTCGATCTTCCGCGACAGCGCGATCATCTTTTGTCGAAAAGGTAGCCACCTCCCGTGCATTCGGGCAGGCCCTTACCGAATTTATCCAGCTCGCCATTCCATTCTGTTATCATATATATGCTTTGGAGCGTGTATGAACTTTGTGAAAATGCAGGGCATCGGTAACGATTATGTCTATATCGATGCATTTCATCAGACGATTGACGATCCTTCCGCCTTGGCGATTCGCATGGCGGATCGGCATTTTGGTATTGGCGGCGACGGCCTGATCCTCGTCGCCCCGCCGAGCGAATCGGGTAAAAAACTCGGTGCGGATGTCCGTATGCGGATGTTCAACGCGGACGGCAGCGAATCGGAGATGTGCGGCAACGGCATCCGGTGTGTGGCCAAATTCGCCTATGACCGCGGTTTGAGCCGGGCCAACCCGATGAAAGTGGAAACGCTTCGCGGTGTGCTGCCGCTGGATCTGTGGCTGGAGCGCGGCAAGGTTGCCCAGGTTTCGGTGAACATGGGCCCGCCGATATTAAAACCGACGGAGATCCCCGTTCTGCTCACCGGCATGGATCGTGTGGTGGATCACCCCTGGCATCAGGTGCTCAATCTCCGTGCCATGTCGCCGACGCATGAATGGATCGCCGCCAGCGGGCTTTCAGAACATTTCACCTGCGTTTCCATGGGCAATCCGCATGTGATCTTTTACTGCAATGATGTGGCGCGCATTCCGCTCGAGGTGATCGGCCCGAAAATTGAAAAACATGAAATCTTCCCCCGGCGCGTGAATGTGCATTTCGTCCAAGTGCACAATCGGCTTGAGCTCACCATGCGCACCTGGGAGCGCGGATCGGGAATGACGCTGGCATGCGGAACCGGTGCCTCGGCAGTGTGCGTGGCGGGAGTGCTTACTGACCGTAACGATCGACTGGTGCGCATCAGTTTGCCGGGGGGCCAACTGGCCCTCAAATGGAATGCGGCCGATGATTGCGTCTACATGACCGGCCCGGCCGTTGAAGTCTTCACCGGTGTCTGGCCGGACTCTGAGACAAAATAGGTCGAAGCGTGCCTTCCATCGGATGCGGTCATCCTGAATGCGAGCCGGTGGATTTACTCCACCGGTTGCCACCGTGGTGGAAAACATATTAACCGCGTAGGAGAAACTGATTTAACCGCAGTGGACACAGAGGAACGCTGAGGACGAGGCGGCAGTGGGGCGGGTGCCTCGCCCCCGGCCGCAGGCCATATGGCCGCCGGCTTGCCGGCGGTAAAGTCATTTCTCACACGAAGCCGCTAAGTTTTGAAGCGCCTGGTGCGGGATCACCCGATGAAATCTCCGATGAAGCCAATTTGATGGCGGCCTGAGGGCCGGACATTCGAGGCTCGAAGAGAATGGAGGAATCCGGGTCGGCCCCCCACAGGATCCCGGATGGGTGAGGAGTCGGTGAGCGGCTCGTGACAGACGGTCATCCA
>JBMFVY010000028.1:0-32419 GCA_049965755.1 Phycisphaerae bacterium
CCGGCTCTGGTGGACCACGCCATCAGGCATTTCAGCAGCCGTGATGTGCTTCGCTTCATGGGCCGTCGGATTTGCCCCTCGCGTTTCGGCGGCGATGTCACAAGCAGCCGTCTGGAGCGGCGGGAGGGCGTGCGGGTGAAGCATTGGGTCGAGGAGAACTCCATTAAAATATATAACAAACAGGGCAGTGTCCTGCGTGTTGAGACGACGATCAACAATGTGCGGCGGTTTAAGGTCCGCCGTAGAGTGGTTCGCGACGGGGTTTGCAGCATGCGGTGGGTACCGATGCGTTTTGGCCTTGCGGACCTGGCTCGGCGCGTGGAAGTGAGTCGCGCCGCCAATGCACGCTATCTGGAGGCTCTGGCAGTAGTTCAAATGCCGGCCCTGGTGAGTGTGTTGCTGGATGCTGTAGACCGGCGGGTGATTCGGGAGCACAGGCCCTATCGGGCGCTGCACCCGGTGAGTCAGCAAGATGCCCAGGTATTCCGGTGCGTGCTGGCGGGAGAATTCCTGCTGCGCGGATTTAGCAACCGGGACCTGCGCCAACGCCTGGGATGCCGCGGTTCGCGGGATCCAGACCAGCAGCGACGGGAATCGGGCCGAATCACGCGATTGTTGCGGCTGCTTCGCGCCCACCGATTGATCCGCAAGGTCAGTTCCACCCGCTACTACCGCGTGACGCTGCGCGGACGCCAAATCATGACCGCAACGCTGAGCTTGCGACAGGCTGATGCGACGGCACTGGCTGCGTAATGCAGCCCCCTAACTTGCTAAAAAAACAAGATACGACAGGTGTGCAATGCGGAGACGTGCGAGAGGATGGGACTGAACGATGAGCGAACCGGGCAAGCCCCGCGACGGGCAGATCATTCTCTACCGCACCACGGATGGTGCCATGAAGGTGGAGATAACCTATTTGGCGGACACATTCTGGCTTAGCCAGAGGAAGATCGCCGAGTTATTTGCCGTGGACGTGCGTACGGTCAATGAGCACCTGCGGAACATCTATGAATCCGGGGAATTGGCCGAATCGGCAACTATCCGGAAATTCCGGAGAGTTCAACGCGAAGGGAATCGCGATGTCGCCCGCGAAATCGATTTCTATAATCTCGACGCCATCATATCCGTCGGCTACCGCGTCAACAGCGGGCAGGCGACGCAGTTTCGCATCTGGGCCACGCAGACCCTGCGGGAGTTCATCATCAAGGGGTTTGTGCTGGATGACGAGCGTGCCGACGCATCCAAGCCGGCGATGGGCTTGACCACATGGAAGAACGCCCCCGGCGGGAAGGTGCTCCGGAGCGATGTTGCCGTGGCGAAAAATTATCTCGTAGAGGATGAAATCAGCGAATTGGAGCGCATCGTCGGGATGTATCTGGACTACGCGGAAAATCAGGCGCGGCGTCAAATTCCCATGACGATGGCGGATTGGGTGGAGCGGCTCGATGCGTTTCTGCGTTTCAACGAGTACGAAGCGCTGACGAATGCGGGCAAGGTTTCGGCCGAGGTGGCAAAGAAACTTGCGGAAGAGCAGTACGATATTTTTCGTGTTCGGCAGGATAAGGAGTTTGAGGGGGATTTTGAAAAGGAAATCAAGCGGATAGCGGGCCGGCAGAAGCCTGGCAAGGGGGAGGCGGAGTGAATTTAATCGTCAATGCGATTGCCAACCGCCTGAGTCTGCGCCCGCCGCAGCGGGATTCGCTGGAGATATTGGCCCGTGTTTGGGAGCTGATTAAGCTTGAAAAGGGGGCTGACACCGCCGCGGAGTTGGAGGCCATTCGGGCGGAATTTCCAGCGGTGACGGATTTTGAGCGTGATTTTCCGTCGCTCTGTTTTGCGCTGGCCACCGGCGTGGGCAAGACGCGGCTGATGGGGGCGTTTATCGCGTACCTTTACCAGTCGGAGGGGATACGGGATTTTTTTGTGCTGGCGCCGAATCTGACGATCTACAACAAGCTGATTGCAGACTTTACGCCCAATTCCCCCAAGTACGTCTTCAAGGGGATTGCGGAATTTGCGCAGATGCCGCCGGAGATTATCACCGGTGATAACTATGAGGCCGGGCGCGGCATGCGGGGCCGGGGGCTTTTCGCCGACGGTGCGAATATCAACATCTTCAACATCTCGAAGATCAACAGCGAGGTGCGCGGTGGAAACGCCCCCCGCATCAAACGCCTGAGCGAATACTTGGGCCAGAGCTATTTCGATTACCTTGCGGGGCTGGATGACTTGGTGGTGCTGATGGATGAAAGCCACCGGTATCGGGCGTCCGCCGGCGTGCGGGCGATCAATGAGCTCAAGCCGATCCTCGGGCTGGAACTCACGGCGACGCCGCAGGTGGAAACCGGCGGCAGGTCGGCACCCTTCAAAAATGTGATATACAGCTATCCATTGGCGGTGGCGATGCAGGATGGGTTCGTCAAAGAGCCGGCGGTGGTGACGCGCATCAACTTCGACCCCGGCGCCTATTCGCCCGAGGGGCTGGAGCGGCTTAAGCTGGAAGATGGCGTGCGGATACACGAGGATACAAAAGTACAGCTTGAGGTTTACGCCCGCAATAACGACCGGCCCATCGTTAAGCCGTTCATGCTGGTCGTGGCGACGGACACCGCCCACGCCAATGCCCTGCAGCAACTGATGGAGGGAGACGAATTTTTCGGCGGCCGCTACAAGGGAAAGGTGCTTCAGGTGCACTCCAATATCCGTGGGGAGGAGAAGGATGATGTGGTTCAGCAACTGCTTACGGTGGAGCATCCGGATAACCCGGTGGAGATTGTGATCCATGTGAACATGCTCAAAGAAGGGTGGGATGTCACGAACCTCTTTACCATCGTCCCGTTGCGGGCGGCCAACTCGCGCACGCTGGTGGAGCAATCCATCGGCCGGGGGCTGCGGCTTCCGTACGGCAGGCGGACGGGCGTGGCGGCGGTGGACCGGCTTACCATTGTGTCGCACGACAAATTCAAGGAAATCGTGGACCACGCGGCAGACCCGAATTCGATCATCCGGGTGGGGCTGGTGATCGGGCGCGATATTCCGGAGGCCGGGCGCCGGGCGGTACCGACGAAAAGCGTCTTCGAAGGGGTGATTTCGGGCGGCACACCGCAGCCGGCCGGGGCCGCCGGGGCGCTGCAGGGGATGCTATTCAACGGGCCGCAGGAGCAGGAGGTTGCCAGGGCCACCTACGACATCATCAGGCAGTACGAGGGGCTGCGTGGAAGTGACCAGCTGCTGGATGAAAAGGTTCAGCGGGAGATTGTGGAGAAGGTGCAGGCAAGAGTTCGTCCGGTGCAGGGTGTGCTGGAGGGGATTGTTGAATCGGTGGATGTTGCCGCGATTGTGGGCAGGACGACGGCGGCGTACCGCGAGCTTTCCATTGATGTGCCGAAGATTGTGCTCTCCCCCGTGGGCGAGGTGGAATGCCGATACGAAGATTTCGACCTTGACGTGCGGAATATTAACTATCAGCCGGTGGCCCATGACATTCTGATTCGGCACCTGCGGGAGGACAAACAGTATACGTTGGTGGGCGGATCGGGCGTCATCAAAGAGAGCCGGCCGGAGGATTATCTGATCCGCGGGCTGATTGATTTTAACGATATTGATTATGACCGCAGTGCGCCGCTGCTTTACAAATTGGCCGGGCAGGTGGTGGCCAAGCTGCGGAACTATCTGAAAAGCGAGGAGGATGTTGAGAATGTTCTTCAATACCACCAGCGGACTTTGGTGGAACTGATTCATTCCCAGATGCAGCCCTATTTTGTGCAATCGGCGCCCGAGTTCAAACCCGCCGTTACCAAGGGATTCATCACGCTCAGGGCGAGGGATTATCTGGCTGCGGCGGATGAAGCGGTGCGTGATTTTCGGCTGCCGATACCGGAGGGGGAGCGCAGCCGGATCGGTGCGATGGTGTTCGGCGGTTTTCATAAATGCCTGTATCCGGTGCAGAAGTTCGATTCGGATCCCGAGCGGCGTTTCGCGGCGGTACTGGAACGCGACGGCGAGGTGCTCAAATGGTTTCGGCCCGGGACGGGGGACATCAGTATTTATTACCCGGGGCCCGGCGGAGACCTTGCCTACGAGCCGGACTTTATTGTGGAGGCCGCCGGAGCGAAATACATCTGCGAGATAAAGCGGAGCGATGAAATGGACGACGCGGTGGTGCAGCAGAAGGCCGCCGCGGCCAGGGAGTGGTGCCGTGCCGCAAGTGAGCACGCGAGGGAGAATCATGGCAAGCCGTGGGAGTATCTGCTGATTCCGCACGACCGCGTGCAGGAGCAGATGACATTCAGCGGCCTCGCGGCGACGAGCCACCCGAATTTGGCGCCCTCACGGCCATCAGAAAAATACCCATCTGACGCTGGCGCACCCCCCGGTGGATAAATCCACCGGCGGACATTTCCGCGTATGTTAGCCGACACATTTCATGTGGCGGTAACTCGCGGCTTATCGCAAAACGGACGCCTGACAGTATCCAGAGTACCGCCGCGGACTCTGCGTAAAAAAACAAGTCCATCGTGCCCTGAAAGGCTCGGCGTTTGCGCCCCCGTCCGCCGGCGGCGGCTGCCCGTTCAGGGTGCGGCGGGGTACCGCGCATAAATTGCTCATAGCCGTTAAACTTTTCGCCTGCGCAGGCTTTGGTTTAAGGGCTGTGCATGAGTTGAAATTTGTTTCAGGGGTTTCATATCAATGCCCAAGCGGACGGACATCAAAAGTATTCTGATTATCGGTTCAGGCCCGATCGTCATCGGACAGGGGTGCGAATTTGATTATTCGGGTACTCAGGCGTGCAAGGCACTCAAGGAAGAGGGATACCGGGTGATCTTGGTGAATTCCAATCCAGCCACCATCATGACCGACCCCGACATGGCCGACCGCACCTATATCGAACCACTCACCGTTGAAGCGATTACCAAAATCATTGAAAAAGAACGCCCCGATGCCCTGCTGCCGACGCTCGGCGGTCAGACCGGTTTGAATCTGTCGGTGGCGCTGGCCGACGCAGGCGTGCTGGAAAAATATGGCGTCCGCATGATCGGTGCCACGCGTGAAGCGATTCATCGCGGCGAAGATCGGAAAATCTTCAAGCGCATCATGGAAGATATCGGCCTGAAGGTGCCCAAAAGCGGTCTCGCCTACACGCTGGATGAAGCCCGGCAGGTGGTTGCCACCACCGGGCTGCCGTGCATCATCCGTGCGTCATTCACACTCGGCGGCACCGGTTCGGGCATCGCCTGGAACATGGAGGAATTTGAAACGCTCGCCCAGCGCGGCCTCGATGCGTCCATGATCACTGAAATTCAGATCGATCAATCGCTCATCGGCTGGAAGGAATATGAGCTGGAGGTGATGCGCGATCGGGCCGACAATGTGGTGATCGTCTGCAGTATTGAAAATTTCGATCCCATGGGCGTACACACCGGCGACAGCATCACGGTGGCCCCGGCCCAGACGCTTACCGACCGGGAATACCAGCGCATGCGCGATGCGTCGGTTGCGATTATTCGGGCCATCGGAGTTGAGACGGGCGGGTCCAACATTCAATTTGCGATCAATCCGCGTAACGGGGATATGGTGGTGGTGGAGATGAACCCGCGCGTGTCGCGGTCATCGGCGCTGGCCAGCAAGGCGACTGGATTCCCCATCGCCCGTATCGCCGCCAAACTGGCCGTGGGTTATACGCTCGACGAACTGCCCAACGACATCACGCGCAAGACGGTGGCCTGTTTTGAACCGTCGATCGATTACGTGGTGGTGAAGATACCGCGCTGGACATTTGAAAAATTCCCCGATGCGGACGAAACGCTTACCACGCAGATGAAAAGCGTCGGCGAGGCGATGAGCATCGGGCGCACGTTCAAGGAGGCGCTGCAGAAGGGAATCCGGTCGATGGAGGTCAAGCGGTTCGGCCTCGGTCTGGACCGCATCGATAAATGGTGGCGCCGGGAGCAGGCGGAATATGACGCCTCTCGCGCCCGGCAGGAACAGACGCTCGGGCACCGCGGCAGCTTTGTCACCCTGACCGCCGCCATGGAAGAGGCCGCACAGGTCTGGCCCGTGCCGGAGGAAAAACTCATCCGCAAACTTTCCGTCCCCTCGCAGGGGCGGCTCTATTACATCCGCTACGCGATGAAGCTGGGGTATTCGGTCGAGAAGATTTACCAGCTTACCAACATCGACCCGTGGTTCCTGTCGCAGATCAAGGAACTGGTGGATTTTGAAGCCACTCTGCTTTCCAACCGGCAGACCGCGCTTTCAGCCGCGCAAGGCACATTGGCCCCGAAAGATCAGGCGGCTTTTGGTGAATTGCTGCGGCGGGCAAAAGAGTACGGCTATTCCGATGTGCAGCTTGCCACGGTCTGGGCGTTGAAGGCCGCCCGTTTGCGTGACCTGCGAAAATCACTGTCCATCGAGCCGGTCTACAAACTGGTGGACACCTGCGCCGCCGAATTTGAAGCCGCCACACCTTATTATTATTCCAGTTATGAAAAACCGCTGATGAAGATGGTTCGCGGCCGGATTGAGACGACCGTGGATGATGAAGTGCGCATATCCGACCGGCGGAAGGTGGTCATTCTCGGCGGTGGGCCGAACCGGATCGGGCAGGGGATCGAATTTGATTACTGCTGCGTGCAGGCGGCGTTTGCCTGCCGGGACTTGGGCTTTGAAAGCGTGATGATCAATTCCAATCCGGAAACGGTCAGCACCGACTACGACACGTCCGACCTGCTGTTTTTCGAACCGCTGACCCATGAGGATGTCCTCAACATCATCGAGCGGGTGAATGGTCGTCCGCTCAGTGAGCCCGGCGGGCTGGTGCACGGCGTGATTGTTCAGTTCGGCGGCCAGACGCCGCTGAATCTGGCCCGGGGCCTCAAGGACGCCGGCGTACCGATCATCGGCACGGCCGTGGAATCCATCGAGGCGGCTGAAGACCGTGAAAAATTTAATAATCTTATCCGGCAACTGGGTCTGCGCCAGCCCGAAGGGGGCATCGCCTACAGCGGCGAAGAGGCCCGTCGGGCGGCTGAAAAAATCGGCTATCCCGTGCTGGTACGCCCCAGCTTTGTGCTCGGCGGCCGGGCGATGGAAATCGTCTCCACCGAATCCCAGCTTGATTATTACATCCGCCACGCCGTGGAGGTGGCCGATGAGCACCCCGTCCTGATCGACCGATTCCTCGGCGACGCGACGGAGGTGGATGTCGATGCCCTGGGGGATGGCGAATCCTTCATGGTGCTGGGCGTGATGGAGCATATTGAAGAAGCGGGCATACACTCCGGTGATTCGGCCTGCTCGCTGCCGCCATTCAGCCTGGCCCCGGAGATCATCGATCAGATACGCCGCAATACCCTTGCCCTGGCATCAGCACTGAAGGTTCGCGGTCTCATGAATGTGCAGTTCGCCATCAAAGATGATCAGGTGTACGTGCTGGAGGTCAATCCGCGTGCCAGCCGGACGGTGCCGTTTGTCAGCAAGGCGACCGGCGTGCCGTGGGCCCGGATCGCCGCCAAACTCATGTGCGGAAAAACCCTTTCCGAACTGGGTATCTCGCGCGAGGTGGTCCCGCAGAAGCACGTGGCGGTGAAGGAAAGCGTATTCCCATTTAATAAATTCCCCGGTGTGGATGTGATTCTCGGCCCCGAGATGCGCTCCACCGGCGAGGTGATGGGTATTGACCGCACGTTCCCGGTGGCCTACGCCAAATCACAGATGGCGGCCGGCGGAAGCCTGCCGACATCCGGAACCGTCTACATCAGCGTGCGTGACACCGATAAGGCTGCGATCGTGCCGATCGCCCGTAAAATCGCCTCCGCAGGTTTCAGCATCATCTGCACGGGCGGCACCTATAAAGTGCTTGAGGCGGCCGCAGTTCCTTGCAGCCGGATCAATAAAATTCAGGAAGGGCGTCCGAATATCATCGATGTGATTAAAAATCATCAGGTGCAGCTACTGATCAATACGCCCACGCACAAGGGGCCCACCACGGATGAAGGCCAGATTCGCGCCGCCGCCGTCCTGCACAAAATTCCGATCATCACCACGGTAACCGCTGCCGAGGCGGCCGCCGAGGCTATGGTGAGCCTCAAGGCGACCGATTGGACCGTCAAACCGATTCAGGAATATTACGCCGAAATGGTTGAATCGTCGAAATAAGCCGTTCCGACGGGCGTCGGCCGGCCTACCAGGTCGATCGCATTGAGCCAACCAGTTGTGCCGTGTGGAATCTGACACCCCCGGCATGCAGCCGATAATCGCAAATGTCCCGCCTATTTGTCGCCCGGGTGCCGGACCCGCCCGATACTATCTGTACATGTCAGCTCATCCTGAATGAAGCGGCGTATGTAATTTGGAGAGGGCCATGATCGTAGAGACGGCTCAGTGTCATGATTCATCAGCGGTTCGAGATATACCGGGGAAAGTGTACCTTTCGGAGTTGATGGGGGCGTTGAGTTATGCCCTGGATCTGACCGAGGGGCTCCCTCCGGGGCACTGCCTGAGAGCCTGCTGGATCGGCACGCAGATTGCAATTGAATTATGCCTGGACGACGAGGCGCTTTCGGATACGTTCTTCACCATTTTGCTCAAAGATGCCGGGTGCTCCAGCAACGCGACCCGCATTTATGAACTTTACGATAACGACGATTTATCGGTCAAGGCGGATTTTTACACCGTTAATAATCAAAGCCTGGTTCAGGTGGCGAAATTTGTCTGGTCGCATCTGGCTCCCAACGCTCCTATTCGCGAAAAACTCTCGCGCCTCGTGCACCTGGCCGTCAATGGAAATGAACTGCAGGATGAAGTGGTATCGGCCCGATGCCAGCGCGGCGCCGCCATCGCCAAGCGGATGGGATTTAATGATCGTGTTGCCGAGGCGATCAACGGCCTTAACGAGCATTGGAACGGCAACGGGCGTCCCAATCGCCTCAGCGGCAGTGCGATCCCGTTGCAGAGCCGCATTGCCCTACTGGCCCAGGTGACGGAGATATTTTATTCGGCGGGAGGCCCGGCCCAGGCGCTCAAGGAGGTCTACCAGCGCAGCGGAACCTGGTTTGATCCGCGGCTGGTGACGGCATTGAATCGGGCGGCCGGTAAACCGGGTTTCTGGTCCACCCTCAAATCCCCGAATTTGGAAAAGACCGTCATGAGCCTGGAACCGGCATCTCACGCCATGGAGGTGGACGACGGGCAGATTGACATCATCGCCGAGGCTTTCGCGGAGGTGATTGACTCCAAGAGTCCCTTCACCTCCGGTCATTCCGATCGCGTGGCGATTTTTGCCGATGCCATCGCCGCCGAACTCGGTTATTCACAGCCCCGGCGCCAGTGGCTGCGGCGGATCGCGCTGCTGCACGATATCGGCAAGCTGGGCGTGAGCAACGCCATTCTGGATAAGCCCGGCAAACTCACCGATGAGGAATGGGCGAGCATTCGCCGACACCCGGTCTATTCACGAAGCATCCTCGAACGTATCTCCATCTTCGCATCTCTGGCCCCGATTGCCGGCGCCCACCACGAGCGGCTTGACGGCCGGGGATATCCGGATGGGATCGGCGCTGAACAAATTTCCATTGAAACCCGCATCCTCACCACCGCCGACGTTTTTGATGCCTTGACGGCCGACCGCCCCTATCGCAAAGCCATGTCACTGGAACAGGCCATGGCGATTCTGGAAAAGGATCGGGGTACGGCGATTGACGGCGATTGTCTCGACGCCTTGAAAAGAGCGATTGAAAATTCGGGCGGTGCCCTGCTGAACGCTGATCATTAAACAGATTTGCAAACCGGTCAAGCCAGAACGTGGTCGCCCTTAGCCCCTGCCTGTCGCCCGGCGGTCAGAACATGCCGAGCTGCAGTTTGGCGGCTTCCGACATGCGGTCTTTTGTCCAGGCGGGCTCCCAGACCAGATTCACCTTGGCTGATTTGATTCCCTCCACCGATGCGACCGCCTGCTGAACCTGCGGGGGCATGGTACCGGCAACCGGGCAGCCGGGTGCAGTGAGGGTCATATCCACCAGCACATCTTTTTCCGGCGATATTTCAATACGGTAGATCAGTCCCAGATCATAAATATTGACAGGAATCTCGGGGTCATAAATGGTGCGTAATTTCTCAATGATATCCGCCTCCATCGCACTGTTTTCGATTGCGGAGATGATCTGGGTCGGCGTAGCGGGGCCGTCGCCGTCGGCGGATGAATCGGGTGGGCGAACGCCCGGCGTGGGAGGCGCAGCGTTGACGGGCAGCGGGACGGAATTCGGGTTTTTGAATACAAACCCGCGCCCCGCTGTATCATCCCGATAGGTGATTTCGGTTCCCTGCAGGCTCGGCAGGCTTACCGGATCGCAGGCGATGGTGATTCCCAGCGAGTCAAAAATCACATCGTCATCATGCCGAACTTCGGTCAGGTCCAGACTGTAATTAAACCCCTGAACATTCCGCCCCTTGATGCCGACCCGCAGCATGGCCTGATCGGACATACCCTGTTCCGCGATGATTTTTTTAATTTCGGCCGCAGCCGCTTCAGTAACCGTTATGGCCATAGGTATTACTCGGTCTTAGCCTCACTCCGGTCATCTTTCAACGCCGCATCGAGCGTGTGCCACGCCAGCGTGGCGCACTTGATGCGCACCGGAAACTCCCGCACGCCGGAAAAAACCTCGAGTTTATCGAGGCCGTCGATCTCGATCGGCTGATGCATCGGCGTGGTGAGGAGGGTGTGAAATTTGGTGAACAGCGATTTGGTCTCTTCAATGGTGCGCCCTTTAATCGCTTCGGTCATCATCGACGCTGACGCCGTGGAAATGGCGCACCCGGCGCCGGTAAAACTGGCGTCCGCAATCCGATCGCCATCCATCTTCAGATACAGTTCCAGCCGGTCGCCGCAGAGCGGGTTGTGCCCCTTGGCATGGTGATCGGCATCGGCCAGGGGATGAAAGTTCCGCGGTTTTCGATTGTGGTCGATGATCGTCTGCTGGTAAAGTTCGCGCAGGTCAGACATCAGCGAAATACCTCGATCACGCGGCGCAGGCCGGCGGCGAGAGCATCAATATCCTCCGGCGTGTTGTAAAACGCCAGCGACGCCCGGGCCGTGGCGGGAATGTGATAAAAATCCATCAGCGGCTGGCAGCAATGATGTCCGGTGCGGATGGCCACATGTTCCTGATCCAGAATGGTGCCGATATCGTGCGGGTGCGCGCCGTCAAGCAGAAACGAGATCACGGAAGCTTTCTGCCGGGCCTGGCCGACGATTCGCAGGCCTGGAATGGTGCGAAGAATTTTTTCCGCATGGGAAAGCAGATTGGCCTCCACCTCGGCCACGCGCGACATATTCAGCCGGGTCAGATAATCAACCGCAGCCGCCAGCCCGATCGCACCGGCAATATCCGGCGTACCGGCTTCAAATTTATGTGGGACGATATTCCACGTGGAGCCTTCAAAACTCACGGTGCTGATCATATCGCCGCCACCCTGATACGGCGGCATCGCATCGAGCAGTTCACCACGTGCCCAGAGCGCCCCGATGCCGGTCGGCCCGCACATCTTATGGCCCGAGAAAGTGAAGAAATCGCAATCCAGTGCCGCCACATCCACCGGCATATGGGCGACGGACTGGGCGCCATCCACCAGCATCAGTGCCCCGTGACGATGGGCAATCTGCGCAAGTTCCGCAATCGGATTGATCGTTCCAAGCACGTTGGAAATATGCGTCACCGCCGCCAAGGCCGCTCCTTGACTCACCAGACGCTCAAAGGCGTCGATATCCAGTTCGCCGTCGGCGGTTACGGGAGTAACTTCAATCTGTGCACCCGTGCGGGCGGCAACCATCTGCCACGGCACAATATTGGAATGGTGTTCCATCTGCGTGAGCACGATGCGGCTGCCGGGCTTGAGATTCTGCAGGCCCCAGGACATGGCCACCAGATTAATCGCCTCGGTGCAGCCGCGGGTAAAGACCACTTCCCGGGGGTTACGTGCGCCGATGAATGCCGCCGTCCGGGCACGGGCCGATTCATAGGCGTCGGTCGCCTCGACGCTGAGCCTGTAGACGCCGCGATGAATGTTGGCGTTCATGGATTTGTAATATCGCGTGGTGGCGGCGATGACGGCGTCGGGCTTCTGGCTGGTGGCGGCATTATCCAGATATACGACCGGCTGCTCGCCGCAGGCCAAAATGGGAAAATCCGCCCGCACATCGAGGCTGGTCCACGGTGGGGACGGGGCTCGGGTCGCTTTGGGCGGGAGTGTCGGCATTATGATTCCACCGATTCAATATGCAGTCGATGCAGACATTCCGATGTCAGGGTCGAGAGAGTTTCCCGCACCTCCGGATGGATAATCCGATTCAGCACATCACCGGCAAATGCGTAGGTGAGCAGGGAGCGGGCACGGGCGGCGCTTACCCCGCGGCTCTGCAGATAAAACAATTGTTCTTCATCAATGGGGCCGGTAGTCGATCCGTGTGTACATTTGACATCGTTGGCGTAAATTTCAAGCTGCGGCTGGGAATTCATCACCGCATCGTCGGAAAGCAGCATCGTCTTGCTGGTCTGTTTGCTGTCGGTCTTCTGGGCATCGGGCCGCACCAGAATTTTGCCGCGGAATACGCCCGCCGCATTGCCCGAGAGCAGGGTTTTATAGAGTTCATGACTGGGGCAGTTTTCGACGGCATGATCCAGGGTGGTATGGTTATCCACACGCTGATTGCCGGAACTGATCGTCAGACCGTTAAGCGTCGCCTCGCCGAAAGGTTCGGCCAGATGCACCGTCATATTATTGCGGACTAGCAGCGCCCCGGCATTAAAGGCAAGCGATTGAAACTTCGCCCCGGCGTGGACATGTACTGCTTCATTGGCCACATGAAACGCATTCGGCGCCTCCCGTTCCAGCTTGATGAGTTCCAGGCGCGAGTCGCGGCCGCAGATCACTTCCGTGGCGGCATTGGTAAGCGGAGGATGATCCGATGCAAGACTCGCAAAGCTCTGAACGATGGTCGCCTGCGATCCGCTGCACGCGCTGATAAGGCACCGCGGAAATATAACCGTGGGCCGGGCGTGTCGCGTGGTCACCCAGAGAATATGAATCGGTTTCGCAACCGCCACCCCGGCGGGGAGATAGATGAAAATGCCGTCGGAAAAACCGGCGGTATTCATCGCCGCAAACCCGTTGCTCGCAGCGGGAAGTTCATGGCCCAGATACCGGCGGATACGATCCGTCCGGTCGCCGGAGGCGTCGTGGAAGCACTGGAATTCAATCAGCCGCCCCAGATCGCCGATGTCGGAGAGCTCCGGTGAAAAATGTCCGTCAACAAATACCAGTTCATAAAACCCCCGCCCGGCCATGCTGACGCCGGCCAACTCAGCGCGGCCGACGGAGCCGGCCCCGGCGGCGGGACGGAAGGATGTCTGCGTGATGGGGGTGATGTTGATGTAGCGCCATTGTTCATCGTCGGCGGACGGCCAGCCGACTTTTTCAAACGCTGCAGCGCCGGCATGGTGAAATTCCTCCAGCCACTTGTGGCCGTGATGCGGACCGATATGCGGTGCCTGCGGCGTCCGGCCTTTGAGGCGCTGATCGGTCTGAACTGTCTGGGTCATGAGCAATACTCCCCGGAGTTTCCGTTATTCATCAGCCCCTGATTTCAGGCGGCGTTTTCCAGCCATCCGTACCCTTTGGCCTCGAGTTCCAAGGCGAGGGATTTATCGCCGGATTTAATAATTTTGCCGTCCCGGAGTACGTGTACAAAGTCCGGCACGATGTAATTCAAAAGGCGCTGGTAATGGGTCACCACCAGTATCCCGCGGGTCGGATTTCGCAGGGCGTTAACTCCCTGCGAGACGATCTTGAGCGCGTCGATATCGAGGCCGGAATCGGTTTCATCCAGAATACAGAGCTTCGGGTCCAGCACGGTCATCTGGAATATTTCGTTGCGTTTCTTTTCGCCGCCGGAAAATCCTTCGTTGATGGAACGGTTCATGAAACTCTGATCCATTTCCAGCAGTTTCATCTTTTCCTTGATCAGCTTGAGGAAATCCATCGCATCAAGTTCCGGCTCGCCGCGGTATTTGCGAACGGCATTGACCGCCGCCTTGAGAAAATAGCTGGTGCTGACCCCCGGAATCTCGACGGGATATTGAAACGCCAGAAACAGGCCTTCGCAGGCACGTTCATCAGGCGACATCTCCAGGATATCTTTGCCGTTGAACTGGACCGATCCGCCGGTCACTTCATAATTTTCACGTCCCGCCAGCACCGATGCCAGCGTGCTCTTGCCTGATCCATTGGGCCCCATGATGGCGTGCACCTCGCCGGGGTTGATCGTCAGATTGATCCCTTTGAGAATGTCGCGCCCCTGTACCCGGGCGCTGAGATTGTCAACTTTCAATAAAGCCATGAACGCATGTCCCTTCTGAAATATTCCTACCTTGTGCTGATGATCTTCCGGCTGCGGATGGCGGTGCCGTCGGCATTCCCGGGCCGGCCCTCATCCGACGCTTCCTTCCAGGCTCACGCCGAGAAGTTTCTGTGCTTCAACGGCAAATTCCATCGGCAGTTCCTTGAAGACCTCCTTGCAGAAACCGTTGATGATCATGTTCACCGCATCCTCCAGCGAGATGCCCCGCTGTTTGCAGTAAAAGAGCTGATCTTCACCGATTTTTGATGTGGACGCTTCGTGTTCCGCGCGGGCGCTGGTATTGCGCACCTCAATATAGGGAAAGGTATGCGCGCCGCATTTATCCCCGATGAGCATGGAATCGCACTGTGTGTAGTTGCGTGCCCCGGTCGCATGTTTTAATATTTTCACCAGCCCGCGATAGGTGTTCTGGCCGAAGCCCGCCGAGATGCCCTTGGATACGATCGTGCTGCGGGTATTGCGGCCGATGTGAATCATCTTGGTGCCGGTATCCGCCTGCTGGCGGTGGTTGGTCAGCGCAACGGAATAAAATTCTCCCACGCTGTTATCGCCCTGCAGGATCACGCTCGGATATTTCCAGGTGATGGCCGAGCCGGTTTCCACCTGCGTCCACGAGATGCGGCTGTTGTCGCCGAGACATTTGCCGCGCTTGGTTACAAAGTTGTAGATGCCCCCCTTGCCTTCCTTATCGCCCGGGTACCAGTTCTGCACGGTTGAATATTTGATGCGGGCATCGCCGAGTGCGACGAGTTCCACCACGGCCGCATGTAACTGGTTTTCATCCCGCATGGGCGCGGTGCACCCCTCGAGATAGCTGACCGAGGCGCCTTCGTCGGCAATGATCAGCGTGCGTTCAAACTGCCCGGTGTTGCGCTCATTGATGCGGAAATAGGTGGAAAGCTCCATCGGGCACTGCACCCCCTTGGGCACATAGCAGAACGACCCGTCGGAGAATACGGCGGAATTCAGCGTGGCAAAGAAATTATCTGAATATGGCACCACCGAACCGAGATACTTTTTGATCAGCTCCGGATGTTTCTGTACCGCCTCGGAAAAGCTGCAGAAGATGATCCCCATCTCCGCCAATTTTTCCTTGAACGTGGTGGCCACTGAAACGCTGTCAAAAACGGCATCGACGGCCACCCCGGCGAAGATTTTCTGTTCGTGCAGAGGCACGCCGAGCTTTTCATAAGTTTTAAGTAATTCCGGGTCCACCTCGTCCAGACTCGCCAGCGTCTTTTTCTTTTTCGGAGCCGAATAGTAACTCACCGCCTGATAATCGATGGGGGCAAATTTAACGTTGGGCCAGTGCGGCTCAGTCATGGTCTGCCAGTGCCGAAACGCCTTGAGACGCCATTCGGTGAGGAACGACGGCTCGTTTTTCAGGGCGGAAATCCTTCGGACGGTATCCTCATTGAGGCCCGGAGGTAGGGTATCGGATTCCAAATCCGTCACGAAGCCCCACTTATATTCCTTATTCGCCATGGTTTCGATGGCGGAAGTTTCGGTAGGCATGTGCCAATATCCTCATATTCCAGTCGCAGCGCCCGCAGCTAACCGAAGCACAACCTTCTGCCTTGGACGGCGAACACCACTTACGGAACATGCTAGGGTCGAACCCCCCGCATGTCAATTGAGACTCAGTCGCAATATTCTGGTTTTGCACACCGTTTGGGGCTTCGGCAGCAGGCTGACGGGCGACCTCGGAACTTCTGACTGCCGACGCCCATTTTGAACTTTTTCCCCCTGCCCCTATCTCGACGGGTAAAGGTGCTGGCCTGATTGCGGATGGCCTATATTTATCGCAAATGCGAATATATGTTCTTAAAATGCTAGCAATTCAGAATCTTAGAGCAAGAATAATGCCAAATTTGCAATAATGTGTATCTTTTGATAAGATACCGTCATGGTGATGGCAAAAAAGCTCCGACGTATCAAGCCTGATCGAAAAACCTCCGCGGCGTTAAAGACCCGACGCGGAAGGAAGTCCTCAACTTTAGGCAGTTCTTCATTGAGGAGCGCCTCACGCAGGGCAACTCAAGCGGCCGTCAAGCGCATTTTGGAAAGTCAGGAATTGCCCGTTAACAGGACCGACCAGACAAATGAAGAACGTGCCTATCGAAAGGCATTGGATTTTCTCCTCTCCCAAACCGACTACGAACGCATGCGCGTGGTACGGTACAATACCACCACTTTCAATCTTGATCGTATGCGGTTGTTGCTTAAGCATTTAGGTGATCCGCATACCAAATTTAAGTCTGTTCATGTCGCCGGCACCAAGGGCAAGGGCAGCACCTGCCATATGCTTGCCGCCATGCTTCGCGCCTGCGGCCTGAAAGTCGGTCTCTATACCAGTCCACATCTGGTTGATATGCGGGAACGCATCACCATCAACGGCAGTATGATCTCCCCGGCCGACATGACCCATTGGGTTAAACGTATCGAACACGCCATCGCAAAAATGGGGGGCGATAAGCCGACGTTTTTTGAAATCATCACGGCAATCGGCTTCTGCCACTTTGCGCAGCAGGAAGTCGACATTGCCGTCGTGGAAGTCGGCCTCGGCGGACGCCTGGATTCCACCAACGTTATCACCCCTGAAGTTGCGGCCGTTACCAGCATCAGCTACGACCACACGGCGATACTCGGAAACACGCTTGAGAAAATTGGGGAAGAAAAGGCGGGTATTTTCAAGAAAGATATTCCCGCACTGACCGTTATCCAGCCCACCAGCGTTGTGGCGGCCATGCGTCGCGTGGCGGAGCGCAATGGAACGCGGTTGGAAGTTGTCGGCGAGGATATCGAATTCAGTTATCGATTTGAAATCGCCCGACCGCTGGGTCCGCACATTCGCGCCACGCTCCACTCGCCCATCTCCCGCTTTGAACAGCTTGTCGTGCCGCTGGTCGGAGAGCACCAGGCGATCAACTTCGGTCTTGCCTTGGCGGTGTTGGATAAGTTAAAGCAGCGCGGTTTCAAGATTGAAGAAGCCCGGGCGCTGGAAGGCGTCAAAGATTTATCCATCGAAGGGCGGATGGAGTTGATCTGGCGCGATCCCCGCGTCATCCTCGATGGTGCCCATAACGCCGCCTCCATGCAGGCCCTGTTCCGCGGCATCAGCCAATATATTCCCTACGATTCAATGGTTGTTATCTTTGGTTGCAATTGCGATAAAGATATCGACGGCATGCTGGAACAGGTTTCGCATGGCGCCGATAAAGTCATCTTTACTCAGACCGGTAACAACCCCAAGGCGGCCAGCCCTGAAGAACTCGCCGCCCACTTTACCGAACGCTTCGGCCGCATGGCCCAGGTGGCGCCGGATTTCAAATCGGCCATGGCCATCGCAACCCGGGCCATCACCCGCGAAGACCTGATCACGGTGACCGGATCGTTTTATCTGGTCGGCGAGGCGAAAGTTCACTTTGCATCCCGCGCGGATCGAATGGGGGAATAACCCCGCCCGCAAAAACCCGCTCCCAAACCGACGTTCCGGCGCGGATACGTCGTCCCATATTTTACGTCAAAAATTGCCGCCGATGGCCCTGGCGTGCAACCAATGCCACATCCGGGAAATTTTCGCCCCCACAGCAGCCGGGAACCTCATCCAGCACTGATAATTTGCCGATAACAACGCTTGTTGAGGCTTCAACCGCACCCGTGTTGGTGAGCTTGCTCAGCGGTGTGGAAAGCCTTTGTGTCAGGCTCAATGGACGAGACCTGGAAATCACGATGTTAAGCCTTGTCGTGCATGCCTAAAATGGATCAGGTGCAGCCGCCAAGCTAATGCCAGAGAGGCCACTATTATGGATCACCCGCCACTCCCCCAGAAGGTAAAGGACTTCCTCGACTATCTGCAGTTCGAGAGGCACTTTTCCACTTACACCAGTAAATGCTACGGAGCCGATCTGAGGCAATTTGGCAATTACCTTGCGGGTCTGCCCGATTTGCCGCCGTCGATTGTCAATTCTCAATCCGCGGCCGTCCACGCGCAGATGCAGGCACAGGCCGCCCAGGCCGCCCGACAGCCGGAGCCGACGCTGGATCAGATTGAAGCTCTGCTGGTGGGCGCCAGCACAGATGATGTCCGCCGATATCTGCAGCACATGCGTGAGCATAACTATTCCAAGGCGACCGTGGCACGGAAGTTGGCGACGCTCCGCAGCTTCTTCAAATATCTCAACAAGCGCGGCCTGACGGGCAACAATCCCATGCAGGCCATTCGCACGCCGAAACTCGATAAACGGCTTCCCAAATTCATGACCGAAGAACAGGTCACCGCTCTGCTCAATACGCCCAAGGACACCGATCTGCTCGGCTCGCGCGATAAAGCCATGCTGGAAGTCATCTATTCCACGGGCCTGCGGGTGAGTGAACTGGTCGGCCTGAACCGCGAAGATGTTGACTTCAATACCGGCGTATTAAAAGTGCGGGGCAAGGGACGCAAAGAACGCATCAGCCCCATCAGCCCCACCGCGCTGGCGGCCGTGAAGAAGTATCTGGAAATGCGCCAGCAGGTCGTCTCCGATGCCGAACCGCAGTTGCCGCTGTTCATCAATAAGCACGGCCAGCGGCTCAGCACGCGATCGGTACGCCGCAAGCTGGATAAATATCTGATTGAAGCGAATCTGGACCCGGACATCAGCCCGCATACGCTGCGGCACAGCTTTGCCACGCACATGCTCAATCACGGCGCCGATCTGCGGGCCGTGCAGGAATTGCTGGGCCACCAGAGTCTGAGCACCACTCAGGTCTATACGCATCTGACCACCAAGCGCCTGCAGGATGCGTATGAAAAGGCCCATCCACGCAGCGTGTAAGAAGCCTGCCCAAAGAGATGGATACGGCGTCCGGCCGGGGGCATCGGGGCCCCCGGAAGCTCAATGGGCGACTCCTCAAAACGTATTTCGTAGCTGCAACAAGAGCATGTAGCGGACCGGCATGTCGACCCGCTACCGTGCCGCTGCTCGCGACACCCTTTTAATCACCCCGTGTTCTCCCGGGTAACGGGAGCTGTATCAAGAATATCGCCGTTCAAAACTCGCCCGACGGCCGGGGCTCGGCAAGTCCGCACGCTCCGCCCCCGGAATCGCCACAATCCCGGGCATCCGCCCGGCTGCATAAAAAATGTGCATATCCCCCTTCCTTCGGTCTCCTGATGCTTTTTAAGGCGGCACGCCTTTGGCCCAATAAAGGCCGATAAGGCGCTGTTTGCATCAAAGTTGCCTATTTTTTATGGAGTTGCGCGCTCCTGCACCAAACCCGGCCGAATCGAATACCAGTGTGGCACACCGATTGCAATTTACTTCTACCGGGCCGATGGGTGTGTACCCCTCGGCTTGGTATTGTAGAGGTTGCGGATCGTGCGATCGCAGAATAACAGCTTCCGAACGGCTCATAAAGCGGGTGACCATTCGCCAAGCGTGTCACCACCCCCCTATGGGGGAAGCGATCGGATCGTCTTTCTGCGGTCGCTCCCATTGAGCAGCCTCCACGCCCTGCTCGTGGTAGCCTGCACCATGGCCTTCTTTGTTTCGCTGGCCGGTGGTCATAGCGATGAAAGTATCTTCGGCAAGCGGGGCCTTTCCGGACCGCCATCCATGGTACGGCCTGCTGGCACAATGCATGTTGCCGCCACGGTAACGCCGCCAGCCCGTACCGATCGTGCCGGTAGCCTTTCAAGTGCCGGTTTGCAGGCTGTGGCAGGCCATTCGCATGCCGAGAATCACACATCTTTTGCATGTCGCGCCGGAGTGACGGTCGATGCCATCACCGGCCGTGATCCGAATCATTTGACCATCGCGGGAGAGATTGAAATAAATAGTTGTCTGGTCGTACTGCCCGGCGCTTCGGCCCGGCGTCTGACCCGCTCCACATCAGATTCTACGCAGGTTGCACCTGCGAATTTCCCTCGGCTTTGCTGATTCCCTGTTGAATTTTCCGGTCCGTCCGGTCGTGGTCAGCGGCATGCAACCCGCACGCACTGACTTGGATATGTGCGGCTTTTCGGCCGCAGGTTGTTGCTGAAGGAGGTGATGGTTGTCCAAGGTGACATGAAGAAAAGATTCCTGTTGAGAGGCCCGTGCGTTGCGGGAAATCTAAGTTCGTCCTTGTTTTGTCGTGATCGATTTTATTTCGGAGGATTGCTCATGCGTCCAACCCAATGGTTTACACCCAGAAAAATGAAATGGCTGGCGTACATCGGCCTGATGCTGATATTCACCATGCTGGCAGCCCCGCTGTTGGCTCAGACGGTAACGCCCACGCCACCGGCTTCAACACCTGCGGCAACCGCAGCCCCCGCCGCCGCAAGTGCGGCAACAGCCGCCGCTGCAGCCGCAACACCTGCGGCCAGTGCACCAGCGACAACGGCTCCCAATTGGGCCACCCCCGCGTGGCTTTCGCACGGCGATACGGCTTGGCAGTTGACGGCCGCCACCATCGTCGGCATGCAAAGTATCCCCGGTCTGGCCATCCTTTATGGCGGCGTGGTGAAGAAAAAATGGGCCATCAACTCGGCCTTCATGGTCTTTTACGCCTTTGCGGCCGTGCTGATCGTCTGGCTGCTCTGGGCGTACAACATGGGCTTCGGCCCACAATGGTTCCCATTCCTGGGACACCCAGCTCCCATAGCCAGCATGTCAGATGAGCTTGTGCAGGCGAGCATACCCGCAGCCGGTGCAACAGCGGGCTTTCCGATGTCGGCGATGGTCTACTTCCAGTTTGTGTTTGCCGCCATCACCGTCATTCTCTTTGCCGGTTCACTCTTCGGCCGTATGAATTTCCTCGCATGGATTATCTTCGTGCCGCTGTGGATGACCTTCTCATACACCGTCGGTGCGTTCAGTCTGTGGGGTGGCGGATTCCTTCAACAGATGGGCGTTATCGACTATTCAGGTGGATACGTCATTCACTTGGCGGCAGGTGTCACCGGATTTACGGCCGCGGCCATCATCGGCCCACGTCTGCCGCAGGACCGGGAAAACTTCCGTGCCAACAACATCCTGATGGTGCTCGCCGGTGCGGGTCTGGTATGGCTCGGCTGGAACGGCTTTAACGGCGGCGACCCATATTCCGCCAACGCCGATGCCGGTGCTGCCGTACTTAACACCAACGTCGCCACGGCCATGGCCCTGCTCGTCTGGATGTTCCTGGACTATATCAAATACGGCAAGCCGTCTGTTCTCGGTGCCGTCAACGGCATGGTGACCGGTCTGGTCGGAATCACCCCCGGCGCCGGTGTGGTCAACGGCTACGGCGCTCTTGCCGTCGGCGTGGTCTGCGCCGTGATACCTTGGTTCACGATGAACATTTTGGGCAAGAAACTCGCCATCTTCAAAAAGGTGGACGACTGCCTGGGTGTGGTGCATACGCACGGATTTGCCGGCCTCCTCGGCGGCATCATGACGGGTATCTTCGCCACCAAGATCGGCTGCCTTGCATTCGGCCTGACCAATCCGGGCGGCCTGCTGGCGGGCAATCCGAAGCAGGTGTGGCTGGAACTCGTCGGCGCCGCATTCATCATCGGCCTCAACGTGGTCGTCACTACAGTTCTGCTGTACCTGATCAAGCTCTTCATCCCGCTGCGTATGTCGGATGAAAAACTGCGCGTCGGTGATGCAGCCGTCCACGGTGAAGAGGCCTACGGCCTTGCCGAGGACGACATCAGCGAAGGTGCGGTTACCGCCTGACAGGGTGCTCTATCCGGCGGCTCTCTGCCGCCTGGCTGAAAATCTGCGGCCGGGGATTTAATACTCCCCGGCCGCTTTCATTTCCCCAATCGGCGAATGCCTGTAGAATCCAAAATGTGCAGTGCCCTGCTTAAGGCCGGCGGGCGGCGTAGACGAGGTGCAAAATTAATGAAATGGATCATTGCTATCATACAACCCCAACGACTGGAATCTGTTAAGTTGGCTCTCACCGAAGCGGATATTTTTCGCCTTACCGTCTCGGACATCCAGGGATACGGACGCCAGAAGGGGCATACGGAATTTTTTCGCGGAGACCCATCCCAAACCAACCTGATCCGCAAGGTTCGCCTCGATATTGCCGTCGATGATGCTCAGGTTCAGCGGACCATTGATGCCATCACCCGCGCCGCCCGCACCGGCCCCGGCGGTCGGGGACAGGTGGGGGATGGAAAAATTTTCGTCCTGCCGATTGAAAACGCCATCCGCATCAGCGACGGTGTTTCAGGGGCGGAGGCGATCTGAAACTGGGCAATATTTATTCCGGCCGGGTGTAACATCCGTTTGTCATACCGTGCCGGTTTGCAGTTCTTGTTTTTGGGGGTATCAGCATGAAGTGGATCATCGCAATTGTTCAGCCATACCGTCTGGACGCCATCAAAATGGCCCTCAGCGAAGTTGAGGTGTTTCGCCTCAGCGTCAGCGACGTACAGGGGTACGGGCGGCAGAAGGGACACACCGAATACTTCCGTGGCCAGGCGATGCACGTCAATCTTATCCGCAAAGTGCGACTCGATATTGCTGTTAATGACAATTTCGTGGAGCCGACCATCTCGGCCATTCTCAAGGCGGCCCGTACCGGTGCCGAAGGAAAGGGGCAGGTGGGGGATGGAAAAATTTTCGTCCTGCCGCTGGAATCGGTTATCCGCATCAGCGATGGTACCACCGGCTCTGATGCTATTTAAGCAGGCCATTTTGACAGCAGCCCGGGGCGTTTCTGTCCGCCTTCATTGGCGGGGCGGTCGAGTTAAGCGGCCCTCGTCGCAGCAATTTTGTCCGCGGGTGCATAGCATGGCAGACAAGAGGTGGAGTTGGATGCTCCGTGACGCTTGTCGGCTGATTCAGTCTACTGCAATTGCCACTTGCGGCGCAGAAGCCACTCAGCCGAGATCACGGCAACAAACAGCAGGAAACAGAGCGGGTTGTTATACAGGGGGAGCGATGTCCGCCGAATTTGATTTTGTTTCGGCAGCGAAGCATTAAGCCGTCGCCCCAATGCCCCGATGGACTCCAGCCGACTGTAGGTTCCACCGGTCAGCCGGGCGATGCGCTGCAGAATTTTCGGCTCGGCGGCGAGCCTGCTCATTTCCGTCTGCGGTGGGATAACAAAAATTTCAGTTTTATCCGTCCCCAGCAGTTTGCCCCCCTTTTTGGCGGTAAATACGAGGGTATATTTGCCGGCCAAGGTGGGGCTGATGTTACGTTTATACATACCGATGTTGTGTCGCTCCGCGCGCATGTAAAGGGTGCGGGTTTTGCCGTCGGGCAGTGTTTCAATCACGCGGGTGTGGGCAAAGCGGGTGGACTGGCCGTTCATGTCCGTCACCTGGGCACGTAGGCGCACCACCTGCCCGGGGCGATAGCGCTGGCGGCGGATCATGGCGGTGACGGAGGGGCCGGAGGCCGTCTTAATTTTGCTCTCTCCGGCCAACCAGCGGATAAGCTGACCCCAGAAACGGTGGTACGGAGATTCATTGCCGAGCGTACGCAGCTCCAGTTGCCACCGGTAAGTGGTATCGGCGGCAAATGCGGCGGATCGGCCTTTGCCGTAATGGCCGACGGCGAGAATGATGGCAGGAACGCCATGGACATTTTCTTTCGGATCGATGAGCAGGCTCTGGCCCGCCGGTGCGAGGCCGGCAAACGCCACGCCCCCATCCAGATCGGGCAGCGCCCGCTGCGGATGGCCGCCACCGGGCGGAATGAACCAGGGCGTGATCCCGGCAAAAATGGGGCTCTGGCGGCCGAACGGCGTAAGCTCCGGGACAAAGGGGAGTGAGAGCTGACTGGGGTCAACGGTGGTGAGCTTAATGGGAAATACCGCAGCCATGGATGTATTGCCCCAGCCGCCGGTTGCAAAATTCTGCATGCCGCCGATCATTAAAAAACCGGCACCGTCCTTCACGGCCTGCCGCATCTCCCGGCGCTGATCCGCGGAAAAGAACTTCGCCGCCGTATCGCCGAGAATAATCACCTTGAACTGCCGCCACTGGGCGAGCGTCTGCGGCAGGGCGGTTAATTTTCCGTGCATGCCCCGCACCATGAAATACCCCGGGCGGGTTTGAATCAGGCTTACCAGATTCACATTCGGATCGGTCGCGAGGTCTTCCTCCAGCGGGCCGACTTCCGGGCGAATCTGCGCCTCAATGTACAGAACGCTGATCCGCGGATTGGTAATTAATATCGGAAACTGCTGGGTATTGCCCGCGGTGGACCGTTCCTGCGGGACGGCGGGAATGTGGACGGTAAGCAGAAGCCGGCCGACTTTATGCGGCGTGATGTGCAGATTGATGATCTGCGGCTTGGGACCGGATTGAAGCACGAGTTGTTTGGATTTCAGCAGCGTCTTTTTTTGAAGAAGTTGTACCTGCACGGTGCGGTCATCCAGTGCGGTGGAGCGAATATGCACCGAAAGGGTAACTCGGGTATTCACCGGTGCGGACTGAGGGCCGTTGATGCGAACGATATTAATTTCCGGTACGCCTTTGGCATGAGTGGAGGTCGATCCGACGCCAACGGTGAAAACCTTTGCGCCCAGATGGGCGAGCGTGCGCAGTGGGGTGGGGCCGTTCTGAATTCCATCCGAAAACAGCACCACCTCGCGTGCCCCGTTGTTGACGGCAAGCTTGATCGCGGTGGGCAGATCGGTCTGATCGCCGTCGGGGGCAATGGTGCTGTACTCGTGCTCGCTAGCCAATGGGGCATTGTGCTTGCCGTCGTAGGCGAAATATTCAATCTGAAAATGATGCCGGATGATGTGCGAAAGCTGGCGGACGGCCATGACGCTTTCAAGATAGCGGCTCGGCGCGTTGGCCTGATCGTTGACGCTCATCGACCCGGAGGCGTCGATCACCATGCCGATTTTGGTCAGGCGGTGGGGGATGGTTACCCAGGCCAATGCAGGCTCAAACATCATTAGAAGTAGGAATACAATCCCCGCGCTGCGGAGCAGCAAAAGCGAGATCATCCGGCGGCGGCCCAGAAATCGGTACACACGCTGGTAGAAAATCCAGACAGCCGCGATAAGCAGGGCGGCGGTGATGAGCATCGCCGCAAGGTGCCCCGAGGTGGAAGGAAGCGTCCAACCCGCAGCGGCATAAATGACGGCGACGATACCGATGGATGCAGGTATCCAGGGGGATGACGATTTATCAGCCGACGCCGGAGGGGATGTGGGAGGAAGATCGGGGCGGGGCACCGCCGGCGAGCGCCATTGCCTCACGGCATAAACCAGCAGGGCGATGCCGACGACGGCATTCACCAATGCCCACCAGGCAAAGCCATTCTGCCCGAGGAAGTTCAGTGAGACATCGGCCGATAATTCGTATGGCATCATCCACGCATACTCGCACAGGATAAACGCATGGGACGGTCAAATGTTGTCCATGCCCGGCACCGAGCCCCGCCGCCAATTACCCCCTGCCGCGGAATCCGGCCGTCTGCAAGCTAAAAAAGCGGGTTGATCAGCATGCCCGTTGCCAGTTTCGGGTAAAAAAATGTGCTTTTCTGGGGCATAAGCTCATTATGGTGGCACAAATCCCGCACAGCCTGCAACGGCGTCGGTTGCAGGACAAAGCCCGCCTGGTGATGGGCATGGCGGCAAAGATGCAGCACATCTTTCGCCTCATGCGGAAACGCCCATTGGAGTTCGCCCTCGGACGCAAACCGCGGCTTGACGATCCGATCAAAAATCAGTTCCTGCAGGATGGCCACATCCAAAGCCCGCCATTGGGCTGAGTGAATCGCGATGGATGGAGAAGCGGCAAATTCCTTCAGTGGATCGTCATTCGTGGGTTTTACGACGATTGCCTGGTCCGCCTTCGGATCGTAGACCGCCATCGCATGGCTGCCCCACGAGGCGAGGCGTTTTTCAAGCTCGGCGAGTTTGTCGCCGGGGAATTTTTCCGGTGCCGCCAAAATGAGTCGAGAGCCGGCGGCGGTGAGGAAGGCATCCAGTGAGAAGCCTTTGAGATTCGAAACCGTTCGATGCGTCGGCATGATGATCAGGCCGGGGTCCTGCATGGCCACCAGCACAAACATGACGAAATTGGCGGGATGATCATCCGGCAACGGGCCCGATGCGCTTTCAAGTTCGCGCCGGTAATTGAGTGAGGTTCCATAGCGATGATGTCCGTCGGCAATATAGAGATGCTTTTGAGCAAGCAGCTTTCGCACCTGATCGATCACCGTGGTATCGGTAACCCGCCACAGAGATGACTTCACTTCGCTGCGGCCGTCCATCGAAGGGAGCGACGCCTGCGCCGCGGGTTGCCCAAGGCCCTTAAAGAGCGTTCCGGTGACGGCATTATGCGGATCATCATAGAGACCGAAGACGGGCGAGAGATTGCACCGCGTGGCCCGCGTCAGCAGCAGACGATCTTCCTTGGGGCCGCTGAAAGTTTGCTCGTGCGGATGGATGGTGCCGGTCGGCCCGAACTCCTCCAATCGCACGCGGCAAAACAGGCCTCGCCGCTGATACACCCGCCCTTCATGCGTATAGGTTTGTTCATACGGATAGAGCCCCGGAACATCATCACGCCGCAAAACGCCCGATGAGAGCCATTGCATAAGCTGATCGGCAGCCTGCTGATAGGCGGCTTCCGGCCCGGCGACTTTCGGCGGAACGTGCGGCAGATCGACGGACACGATGTTGTGTGCATTTCGGGCCAGCATCGCCTGCTTGTCTTTGAGTTCCAGCACGTCGTACGGCGGAGAAACCAGCTCCGTCTGATCAAACGCCGGATACCGAATTGCACTCATCGGTTGTATATCAGCCACACCCATTTCCTTTCGTAACATTCACTCCGTGGAAGGAGAAAAGCCTGATTCGCAGGCATGCGTCATCGGAGCCGGTCAGCTGCAGTCCGCTCCGTCGATGCGATGCGGGCGATGACGGTTATCGCGGTGCTGTTCCTGCTTACTGCGGGTCGAGCAGCGGCGTCTCATCAGTCCCGTCGGATTCTTCGGGTATCACCCGTGCCATGCCGACCAGAATATCCCCTTCTTCCAGTTTGATGAGGCGGACGCCCTGCGTTGCGCGGCCCATTTCACGCAGTTCACCGGTAACGCCGATACGCACCACCTGTCCCTGTCGGGTGATCATCATGAGTTCATCGCTGTCGGTAATGGCCCGCACCGCCACCACCGGGCCGTTGCGCTCCGTGGTGCGGATATTGATAACACCCTTGCCGCCGCGGTGGGTCAGGCGATATTCCTCAATGCGTGTACGTTTGCCGTAGCCGTTCTCACACGCGGTCAGCAGCGTCACCTGATTATCGCCATGATCGAGCCCGTGGGGGACGATCACCATGGCCACCACGCGGTCATCCGCTTCAAGCTCCACGCCTTTGACGCCCCCGGCCTGGCGGCCCATATCGCGCACTTCGGTTTCCTCAAACCGCACGGCCATGCCGCCGCGGGTGGCCAGCACGATCTGATCATTCCCGTTGGTAACGCCGACACCGATCACGCTGTCGCCCTTGTCCAGTCCGATGGCGATGATGCCGCGTTTCTGCGGATTGCCGTACGCCTTCAGGAGCGTCTTTTTAATAATACCGGCGGCAGTGGCCATCACCAGATGCTTGCCTTCGTCATCGAAATCGCGCACCGGCAGGACGGCCGCCAGTTTTTCGCCGTCCTGAAAATCCACCAGATTGGCGATCGACCGCCCCTTGCTCTGCCGGCTCATCTGCGGGACATCGTAAACCTTCTGCCAGTAGCACCGCCCGAGGTTGGTGAAGAACATGAGATAGTCGTGGGTGGACCCGATGAACAGGTGCTCGATGAAATCCCCCTCCTTGCTGTCGGCCCCCACAATGCCCCGGCCGCCGCGCCCCTGCCGGCGATAGGTATCCAGCGGCATGCGCTTGATATACCCCTCATGGCTGATGGTGACGACGGCCTGTTCATCGGCAATTAAATCTTCAATATTGATGTCCGTGGCATCGTTGGTAATCTGCGTGCGGCGTTCGTCGCCGTACTTTTCCCGCAGTTCAATCGTGTCTTCGCGGATGATATCCAGCACGCGTTTGTCATCGCTCAAAATCAATTCATAGCCTTCGATTTCAGCCGAGAGTTTGTTGTATTCGTCGGCCAGCTTGTCGATTTCCAGGCCCACAAGCCGCTGGAGCTGCATGATCAGGATGGCATCCGCCTGGGCTGCGGAAAGCGTCATGCCGCCGTCCTCTTTTTCCGCCTGATGGATCCGTTTGAGAAATGCGCCGGGAATGAGTTTTTTCCACGTGAGCGCTTCATCAATGGTGAATTTCTTGCGCATCAGATTGGCTTTGGCGGTGGGTACATCGGGGCTGATCTTGCGGTTACGCAGCATCTCAATGACGCCCATGACCTCAATTTTGCCCCCCGCGCTGCGCGGCGAAATCTCTTCGGTATGGATATCCGCCAATGCCAGAATCAACCCTTCCAGAATGTGCGCCCGCTGGCGAGCCTTCTTCAGGCGGAAGGCCGTCCGCCGGCGAATCACTTCCTTGCGATGGGCGATGAACTGCTCCATCAACTCCTTGAGCCCCATCGTCCGGGGCTGGCGATTGACCAGTGCAATGTTGATGATGGAGAAGGTGCTCTGCAGCGGTGTGTACTGATACAGCTGATTGATCACGACATTGGCGTCCGCATCGCGCTTCAGTTCGATCACCACCCGCACCATGTGCTCGCGGTCGGATTCGTCGCGGACATCCGAAATGTCCTTGATCTGCTCTTCCTTCACCTTGGCGGCGATGGATTCAATAATCGTCTTTTTAAGCACCTGATACGGTATCTCGGTGATGACAATCTGTTCCTTCCCCCCTTTGACCTGTTCCGTATGCACGCGCCCGCGCAGCACGATCTTGCCACGGCCGTGCTCGTAGCCGTCCAAAATGCCGCTGCGGCCGCAGATCACACCGCCGGTCGGAAAGTCCGGTCCTTTGACAATCTTCATCAATTCCTTGAGCGTGCAGTGCGGTTCGTCAATCACCTTCACCAGACCGTCGCAGATTTCACGCAGATTGTGCGGCGGAAGACTCGTCGCCATACCTACGGCGATTCCCTGCGAGCCGTTCACCAGCAGATTGGGGAATTTGGACGGCAGCACCGTCGGCTCTTCCATTCGCTCGTCGTAGTTGGGAATGTAATCAACGGTATCTTCCCGCAGATCTTCCATCATTTCGGCGGCGGCTTCCGCCATACGCGCTTCGGTGTATCGCATGGCCGCCGGTGGATCGCCGTCGATGGAGCCGAAATTTCCCTGCCCATCAACCAATCGCGCCCGCATGTTCCAGCTTTGCGCCATGCGTACCAATGTCGGGTAGATCACCGCTTCGCCGTGCGGGTGATAATTACCGGAGGTGTCGCCTGCGATCTTGGCACACTTGATATGCTTGCTGCGCGGCATGAGACGCAGATCGTTCATGGCGACGAGAATGCGGCGCTGAGAGGGTTTAAGGCCGTCGCGCACATCCGGCAGCGCGCGATCCATAATCGTGCTCATCGCATAGGTGAGGTAGCTTTCGGAAAGCTCGGTTTCAATTTGCAGGTCGGTTATCCGGGCGTCTTGATCGAACATATTCTTCCTTGAAGACCGTTTGAGTCCAAATTCGCGGCGGCGACTCCATTTCAGGTGCCGCTCTCGAGCTGAAATTCTAACGGAAAATAGACCGGGCGTCGCTGTTTCGCAGCCATCATGGTCGGCTTCCCCAACGCCCCGCAATGCCGGCGGTCAGGGTGATGGGATGACCGTACAGGCGGCATCAGTGTGCGGCCATGACCATGGCGACGCCCCCGAGGGCGATGCAGTAAATGGCAAAGGGCCACAGTTTGCGGGTTTCAAAGTATTTCATCAGAAATGCCGTGCTCAGATACGCCGCCAATCCCGCTGCGATGGCCGCCGGAATCGTGAGGCCGAGAATCGCGTGCGCACTGTGTTTGAAGAGGGCCGGCACCTTGAGAAGCCCGGCGGCCGCAATCACCGGCGTCGCCAGCATAAAGGCAAAACGGCACGCCTCTTCGTAGGAAAGCCCGGCGAGAATGCCGCCGACGATGGCAGCACCGCTGCGTGATATGCCGGGGAACAGGGCAAAGGTCTGCGCCGCACCCACCGCCGCACCGGTCGGAAAGGAAAGGTCTTCTGCGGCCTTGTTTTCAGTTCCGCGCTGGGCGCTCTTTTTCTTAAGCCAGTCCCCCGCGAGCATCACCAACCCGTTGGCCATTAAAAATACGCACACCATCCAGTAATAGTGCGGATTATCGAAAAACAGCTTGAATTTTTTCTCAAATACCAGCCCGACCAGCCCTACCACAATGGTGCCGGCCACCAGCAGCCAGGCAAATTTGCTCTCCCGATCATAAACCAGTTTTTTGTGTTTAATACTGCCCAGATAGGCCTTGATGACCTTGATCCACGCCTTCCAGAAGTAGATGAGCAGCGCGGCGGCCGTGGCCAGATGCAGAGCCACCACAAAGGAGAGGAAATCCTTGTTCTGTGCGTTAAAGTGCCAATGCAGCAGATGCTTGATGATAATGATGTGCCCCAGAGAGCTGATGGGAAAGAGTTCTGAGATTCCCTGCAGAAGCCCGAGCACCACGGCCTGCACCAGCGTCAAATGGTGTGTCGGCTCAAGGGTCGCCGTCGCTGCATGCAGATGTCCGGTGAGCAGAGCCGTTTTACCTGGCATCCATATTCTCCTCTTGTTCGAGTGAAAGATTTCCAAACCCCAGTGCCCCGGCATCCCACCGCGGGCATGTGCATCATGCGTACTTGTCGGCTTTTTTTCAACCCGAACCTGAAAACCGGCGACTTCGGGCGTGGCAACTGTTCCAGGCACCTGCGAGAAGTGCGGATGCTCCCACCCACGGACGCGATCATCCCAAATGTTAGCCGGTGGATTTGTCCCTTCGGCAGTATGCCGCATCCGCAACCCCGCCCCAAATCGCGGCCGTCCTGTGACCGCGGTAGCGCGCATGGGTGCATCTATCGTCATGTGCGAGATGGCGGATGGCCACAGCTTCGTTTAGGCTGTTTTGGCGATGGTACGGCGCAATAAAAGAATTTATGTTGATACCTCGGTGATCGGGGGCTGCCACGACGCTGAGTGCTCTGTCGATTCGCGGGCGCTGATAACGTTGGCATTGCGGGGCCGTGCCACGCTGCTGCTGAGTACGATTGTGATTGGTGAACTGGCTTTTGCGCCGGAGTTGGTTCGGGCTGAGATTACGCGATTGCCAATTACGGCAGTGGAAGAGGTTCCGATTACCGACGAAGTGTTCGCGCTCCGGGATGCGTATATCGCCGCTGGCGTGGTAACGGCAAAATGGCTGGATGACGCGGGGCATGTCGCGGCGGCATCGGTTGCGCGGGCGGGCGCAATTGTCTCGTGGAATTTCAGACATATTGTGCAGCTGGATCGAATAAGAGGGTAGAATGCTGTCAACAGGAATTTGGGATACCCGGATTTGGTAATCGTAACTCCAACGGTGGTAACGCATGAACAGAAAGAAGAATAAAACCTTTGACTGCGTGGAATTCAAACGCCGGGCGCAATCCCAAATCTACAAGCAAATCACGCCGATGAACGCACGTGATCAGGCGGCTTATTATGAGTCAGTGGCAACGCAGGGAAGCCTTGGCCGTTGGTGGAAAACGGTCCGTCGGAAACAGCGGCCATCTAAGGTTAAGAATACCCCTTAGGTGACAGGATCACCCAACTCTCAGCAGCGCCCGCGTATACGACTTGTTCTCCAGGTATACGTATAGCGGCCGGAATATGGTCGGCACGGTGCAGCCGCCGGAACCGGTGAATCATGATCATGGCAAATGTTAGCCGGTGGATTTATCCACCGGTCGCCGCGGCCCGTGCGGTATTCCGCCCGCCGCTTGATTCCGCCCGCCCCGCGCGTTATGTTCCGCGGAGTAGTTGAAATGTTGGGGCTTGCATGGCCTTGCCGAACACAGATCAAAGCAGAAATTACACGCTGGATGGTTTAGGAAACTGGCGAGCCACCGGCTTTATGCCAGTAGCGTCCGGGATGATCTTAATAC
>JBMFVY010000029.1:0-31600 GCA_049965755.1 Phycisphaerae bacterium
AGCCAACCCACGCACTGTTCGACCACATGGCGTTGGCGATACGCCTCGCGATCAAATCTGACCGATGGATCACGGCGTGCATGTTCATTGTCCCGGTGCGGTATCACTGGTTCTATCCCCTGTGCCCTGAGCCAATCACGAATTCGCGGCGCACTGTACCCTTTGTCGCCGACCAACTTTCGGGGCTTGCGGCGTCGGCGATGTCGGCGTGATGCGATGTAGCTGCCCACCACAGATTCCAGTCGCGTTGATTCGTTAACCTGTCCGGCCGTCACTTCGACCGTGAGCGGCACTCCCGTGCCGTCAGTAACCAGATGGAATTTCGATCCAAACCCGCCTCGGCTGCGGCCCAGAGCGTGGTCGGACGGTTCGTCCGGGTGGTGGCCGAAACTTTTTTAGAAGCCCCGGCAGCGGCACGCGATGCCCGAACCGACGCCCCGTCCACACACCATAAATCCCAATCAATCAGACCGTTGCGATCCAGCTTCACCTGCAAGGCCTCGATGATGCCCGCGAAAACACCATCCTTCCGATACTGACGAAAATAGTGATAGACCGTCTGCCAAGGACCAAAGCGTTTCGGCAGATCACGCCATGCCGCACCGGTCCCCAAAATCCAGAATATGCCGTCGAGCATCATCCGCGAATCCCTCGCCGGCCGACCCGTGCGGGCCCGGCTATTGGGTATTAACGTTTCAATGATCTGCCATTGCTCGTCCGTGAGCGCGTGTCGTTTCATGCAATCAACCTCCATGTCCTCTTGCACATCTTTGCCACTGTCCCCACTTTCCAGATAGAGCTTAGTTTTAGTCGTCCCCGTTGTTCACATCAGACCCGGCAGCCTCTTTTATCGGTGCGTTCGCCCTGCATGCTGCGCGAAGCACGATGCAGTTTCGACATGAGGCCACTATTATCGGTACCAGTAGTCGATTTGGTCGGTAAGAGTAAAATAGGGCCATAAAATTTGTGCCCGCATTAACGTCCGATGGAATATCGGCCGATAGATTCGTTGACGACAACATCTTTGGTTCGGTGCGTCCGATATTTTAGTGGCCGGCCAGCGTGATGGCTTTATTTTTAGGGTGCTCAAACGCAGGCATAAATATGACACAACAAATATTCAGTTCAGCGGATAAGACTCAATTGGATCGATTGATCAGTAACGGGAGCCGATCGGGATCCAAGGCTGGTATTGCCGGGCTGGGGCCTGCGGCAATGACAACTCAATGGGAAGCTGATGGTTGGAGGCAGCAACGTACCCCCGGTTCCTATGAATGCTGGAATTTTGACGTTTTAGATTCTATGGGCAATGGAGCATCGGTGAGTTTTTTTGACGGGCTGTATTTCCACCCCCGATATCTTAGGGAGGAGAGCCGCTTTTATCGCTCTGGTGCACATCCCAATATCAAAAATGTACGCGATCAGGCGTTGGCAAGCTTTTATCCCGCGGTTGCGATATCACTTTTTCAGGGGGGCCGCCGAATTGCCCACGCGGTGAATGTCTATCCTCCCGGATCGCTGCGCGGGGAGCAGGGATCGCCGGAAATTGCCATCGGCCCCAACCGGATCACATTGCGTCAGGATGGGACGTTTGGCGTGCAGATGCGGGCGTATCCGACGGATCAATCCATCATCGGCCCCAAAGCTCGTCTGGATCAGATGATGTTTGCCGAACTTACATTTCGTCCGAGATTGCCGGGCGTACAGCACAGCCAACCTTTGCGGCCCAACTTGGAAGATGGTGCGCGACACACTTGGGTGGTAGCCGCCCCAATATGCGAAGTCAGCGGACGGATTCAGCAAGTCAATCTGCGTGACGATACTTTAGCACTGGACCTTCCAGTGGAAGCCATGGGCTTCCATGATCATATTCTCGGGGGCTCAGGTATCTGTCGCAAGATCAAACGTATTATTCGCGGACATGCCGTCGGAGATCAATGGGCGATCGCTTGGAATCATTCGGTGGGTGAGAAATGCGATGGCCAGACGGATTCTATCTGTCTTTTTGAAGCCGACACCCCGCCGCTGATTATTCCGCATCCCCAGGTGGAGTTGGTGCAGCGAAACACAACCCACTTCCTGGTGCCCTATCCGGCCCAGCTCAGCATGCATGGGAGCGATCTACGCGGCAATGCCATAGAGTTACTGGTCAATCATCACGATGTTCTGGAATCCGGGCCGGGCCTGGTACGCAGCACCTGCTCGGTGCAGTTGACCACACGCGGAGTGAAGCGATTTGTTGGGATGGGACTCATGGAAACCAATTCCACGCGGTGCGTCGGACTGCCGATCATCAGCGACTGGGCTGCGGCATCCATTATTCCGATTGAAGCGGATGATCCGCTCTGGCGGCTCTGAGGCATGATGACCGCCTCTCATCAGTGCGCCAATGTGCTGAATCAGAATTCCTCGGCTGACGATACCACTCCCAATTCAGCTGATGGGTTCATGGCACCAGGTGTGATCTGCGACGCCATGAGATTCCATTGATCGACGGGGACGCGGTGTGTAACAGCAGCCGCCACACCGTCGGAACCACGATAGATGATCACCACCCCATTCTGCCGCGCATAAGGCGCGAGTTTTTTCTGCAATGAATCCGTATTGATACCCAGACCACCGCGTGTTTTTACCTCGATCTGCGGCATGCCGTCGGATGAATCTTTCGGTAAAGAAGCCACGGCCCGACGCAGACGAGTGAGATCAAATGGAACGACGGTAAGCACCTCAAATACCCGCAGCGCCGGGTGGCCCACAGGCATGGGTCCGGTGGCATAGCATCCATCTGCGGTGATCGGTTGAAGTTGGAGGGCTCCAAGCAGATTCCAAGCCAGACCGGAGCGAGTGAGCGCCCCGGCGATTTCGAAGATGAATCGATCCGCGCTCGCGAGGGTCGGAATTGCCGACTGCGGTGTGCCGGTCATCCGCCATTTACGCCTCCCTTCAATCAACGTGGCGGTGCGAATCCCAAGCTGCAGTGCATCACGATTCTGTCCCAGCCAGAGAGTCGCCTCCACCACCTGCCCATCAACGGAGAGCAGTTCCAGCGGCCCCGGGGGCAGGGCTGGAAAATCGGCAGCCGGACTCACCTTCACCGCCGCCAGTGCGCAGGGTCGAGCGATCTGTTCCAGCAAGTGCAGGTCGGGATAATATTGATCCGGCGTGCGGCGTCCACCATTGCGACGCGCCGGATCGGCGTGCAGCACGGTAGCGGAGGACAGATGCGCCAGGCGATGCGCAACATCACATTGAACTACCAGATGCCGCAGGGAAAGTGCCTGGAGATTCCAGTGAACCAGGAGGGCACGAACCGGAGATATTTCCATCGCGAGTAATGGAAAATGCCTTGCGAGGGCAATGGAATCACCTCCGATGCCACAACCGACATCAACGGCATATGCGCCGGGAGTAATCGCAGCGGCGATGATCGCGGCTTTATGCAACGCAGCGGGCAGCGGTGTGGCCTGCTCCAGAGCCTCTGGAACGGCATACAACACCGGCAAACGGGATTGAAGCTGGTTGAATTTTCCTTTCAGAGCTCGGTGCGATACTTTCACGATGGTAAGGGCCGCACGAGCCAACTCGCCGGACCAACGGCGTCGCAGGTCGGTGAGGATTTCAAGTTCCGAAGCCCCGCTTTTGAGAGCGGCAGCAGTGGTATCGAGCAGCGACGGGGTTCCTCGAACCTCATGGAGCAGCAGAGGTGTCAGACCGGAATCGAGGGGAGCGTAAGATAAATGCATGCGTGCTGCGCCGGAGGCCGATGCGATCAGCCGATATCCGAGACAGTTACAGAGTGCGTTCCTACCGAAAATCGGAGTGAATTTTTAGTTCCTTTGGTCGTTTCACTCAGTGAATAGATAACACTTTTTCCGTTGCGTTTGTTGACAATGCAGTGCCCCATCCGCAACAATCCAAGGTGATGGCTGACGGTAGGCTGCGGCAGATTCAGCGACGAGCAGATATCGGTAACCGTAAACTCACCCTGGCTGAGCTGCAGGAGTATCTCGAGCCGGGTCGGGTCAGATAATAATTTGAACAGCGAGCAGAGCCCGGCTACAGACTCATGGTTCGACGCTTTTGACGCCATGATATGACTCCCCTATCAGGTAATGTACTCCAGCGTATGAGCCGAACTTCAGGCAGCCATCTCTACTGCGGTGCTGATGGCCCCGTCGACCCAAGAGTTTTTACGTCACCCTCCCGCGATCAAACAGTTCAGTCCAAGGTGTAAACGACCGGATCACCATCCTTATTGCCCGGACACTCCATGTCAACGACGCCTCATGAAAAAGGCCGGCTGGTTCCGTGAGTCCGACCAACATTTGTGCGGCCCATTGCGTCTCGCAGTTTAGATGTATTTATGTCCATGTCAACCGCTTACGAATCCGACTCCGGCGGCCGAGTGGCGACCTGTGAGCCTAACTGGAGTTCAGACCTCGGCTTTTGCGGACGGCCGCTTCCGGGCCGACGGCGAGGCCGATTCCGAACCACCCGAACTTGATTGCGCCGGACTCGTTACGGTTTTGGCGGCCTTGGCGCCGATTTTGGCGGCTTTTTCAAAGATATCCGGCGGCGGCCATTTGTTCTCCTTCACAAGGGCCTGAAATTCGGCGAGCCGTTCAGCCGGCAGGGTCATCCGGCAGCGCGGATAACCGGAGCAGGAAATAAATTCGCCGCGTTTGCCGCTCCGGATGACCAATTCTTTTTTATTACACCGAGGACAGCTAAGTCCGGTCGGCCGCGGCGGGGGTTTCGGCGGCAGCGGTTCGCCGGTGTTGCGATCTGCGGCCTGAATGGTTTTACACTCCGGATAGCCGGAACAACCGAAAAACGGGCCGAAGCGCCCGGCGCGTTTGATCATCGGTTTGCCGCATGTGGGGCACTTGTACGGTGTTAATTCCACTTCCACCGGTTTTCCTTCGCGGTCAACGCTGGAACCCCCGTCACATTCGGGATAGCGCGAACAGGAAAGGAAGGTTTTTCCCCGCTTGGCCAATTTATAGACCATCGGCGCCCCGCACTTGGGGCACTTGTATGGCGAGGGAGTTGCTTCCGCGCGAGCGTGCGTCATGCGCTCTTCGGCGGTCGCCAGATCCCTTGCCAGCGGTTCATAAAATGAACGCACCACATCGACCCAATCCTGGCCCGCCTCTTCAATCTGATCGAGTTCCCCTTCCACCCTGCGTGTGAAACCAAGCTCCATTAAATCAGGAAATCCCTCCACGAGTTTATCGGTGACCTTCATTCCCAGATCGGTGGCGCAGAATCGCCGATCTCGCGGCGAAACCTGATCAACGTAATGGCGATCACGGATGGTACCGATGATGGAAGCATAAGTGCTGGGTCTGCCGATCCCTTCGCTTTCGAGCGCTTTGACCAGCGTTGCCTCGGTATAGCGAGGCGGAGGGCTTGTAAAATGCTGCGAGGGATGAATATCAAGCGGTACCACGGGCTGCTTTTCCACCAGTGGAGGCAGCACCTGCTCCCCAAATCGGGAATTAATCCCCGCTACCCGCGTAAAGCCGTCGAATTCCAACTGGCGTCCGGTGGCCTTGAACACCGGCGGTGTGGCGGCACCGGTCTGACAGACGATCAACACCTCGGTAATACGCCATTGAGCCGGGGCCATCTGACAGGCGACAAAACGCTTCCATATTAATTCATAAAGTTTGAACTGTTCTTCGTTGAGCGAATGCCGCACCCGTTCCGGCGTCAATTCCACGTCGGTGGGCCGAATCGCTTCGTGAGCTTCCTGCGCTCCCTGACGGGAGGCGTAGAAATTGGGCGAGGCCGGCAGATACGCCGGCGGAAATTGCTGCCCGATGAATTTGCGCACCGCAGAGAGGGCATCGGCACTGATATTCTGTGAATCGGTTCGCATATAGGTGATTAAACCAACCGCCCCCTGCCCGGCGATCTCGACACCTTCGTAAAGCTGCTGTGCGATGCGCATGGTGCGCTGGGCCGCGAAGCCAAGCTGATTGCTGGCCGCCTGTTGCAGCGTGCTGGTGCTGAACGGCCCGGGCGGTCGGGATGTGGACGGCTTGGCGGTAACACTGCGGACCACGAACGGCGGCTTGCCGACGGGCGGTAAATTGCCCGAGACTTTCGTAATCGTTTCAGCCGGGCCGCGGGCGGGAATTCCCCTTGGGCCGTTGGTGCCGTCGTTGGGCGACGTTTCGTGAGTGATGCCTGTTAAACCGAGGACGGCGGCCGCATCGACGGCTTCCCGGGCGGTTTTGGGATCAAATTTCTTCCCGTTGAATTCAACCAATTCGGCTTTGAAGCTCTGATTTTCCGACATCCAGTCGCGTCGCCCGGCCTCGTTGGGGGCGGTTCGCGGCGAGGGAGAATCGGTGCCATCGTCGGCTTCTTCTTCATCATCCGGTAATGCCGTGAAACGCTCCCATGCATCCCGCAATTCAGACGCGGACTTGAGATTGGTGGTGAATACTGCCTGGATTTTCCAATATTCATCAGGAATGAAAGCCTGAATTTCACGCTCGCGATCTACAATTAGCTTTACCGCGACACTCTGCACACGACCGGCGGATAAATCGCGGGCAACTTTTTTCCACAGCAGCGGCGAAACCTTATAGCCGACAAGACGATCTAAGATTCGACGCGCCTGCTGGGCGTTGACTTTGCTTTGATCGATCTTGCGGGGATTTTCAAAGGCACGGCGAATGGCACCGGGTGTAATTTCATTGAAAACCACCCGCTGAGCCCTTTCAGGCGTAAGGCCGAGTGCATGACACAAATGCCACGCAATGGCTTCTCCTTCCCGGTCCAAATCTGTTGCCAGAAAGACGCTGCCGGATTTTTTGGCCTCGCTTTTCAGTTCACTGATAAGTTTTTTACGTGTGGGTAAAATTTCATAGGTTGGTGCGAAATCCGCATCGACATCGACACCGATCCCGCTTTTGGGCAGGTCGCGCACATGCCCCATCGATGCTTTTACGACGTAATTGGACCCCAAGTATTTGTTGATCGTCTTGGCCTTGGCCGGCGACTCAACAATGACCAGAGCCTTGGAGACGTTTTTTATGTTTCGATCCGTTCCCAATGATTTCCACCTGTTCTTAACTGCCGGAAAGAGCCGGCGTTTGCCCGATAAATCATCCTCTTTCGCGCCAATGGCGTTATCGGCAGATTCCGCGCCATGGGTGCACCCGGCTGCCAACGTTCAGTGTCACTATAGCCCGATAACCCTCTTTTGGGCATAACGGGGAGCATGGCGGCAAACTTACCATCCGGCGCGAGCACCTATCATCCGCCGAACGATGGGGTATACATTCAACCCCCGCCGTACCAGGATATTACTGATGCATGGTAGGCGAAGTCCAGCGTGCAGTGCGCACTAACGGTTATTATTGCCCACAATCGGGATACTTGGACACTCGCCAGCGGACGGCCTCGGAAGATGGAACGCCAAAGTATGGCGATCCATTTCAATATGGATTTGGCAGCTTCGGGACGCATATTACTCATAACATATTACAAAATATAGATTTATGATTATATTTTCAGCCTGAAATCAGCATATCGGCATGGAGGTAAAAAACGGTGATTTTTATGTTCCAATGGGCGTGGCTATGCGTATAGTCATATGGGAGCGCGAGACGATGATTACCGTAGGGGTCAGGTCGTTGGACCTGAATTTACGGAGGTGAGCCATGTTTTCGACGCGATGCCCCATTTTGTTGGATGTTAACACTCAAAGAGATTTATTCGATCCGGCCGGAAAATATCCCCTGGCCAAGGCGGCGGCCTTGATCGATCCGCTTGAACGGGCTTTTTCTGCCGTCAAACGTCTCCATACGCCGGTCATCAGCACGCGACTGCACAATTTGACGCAGATCGACCCTCCGCCTTCCGAGCCGATCTGCGTGCCCGGTACCACTGGTTATCAAAAGCTACCCTTCACGCTTTGCGACGGGTACGAGGAGATGCCCCTCGATTGCGGTACCGATTTTCCGGTGGACGGCTTCCTGCGCACGCAACAGCATATTTTCGATCTACCCGACGCGAATCCCTTCGATTCGCCGCGACTGGATCGCCTCCTTTCAGAAACGCAGACTCCTTTGTGGATTATCGTGGGTGGGCCGCTGGAATCGGTGGTCCGCATGATTATCCTGGGCTTGATCCAGCGTCGGCAACCGTTGGCGGTGGTGCGAGATTGCTGCGGTCTGCGTGACGCGCTCGATTTCGACTTGGCCATGCGCAAGCTGGAGAGCAAAAATGTGCATTGGCTGACCGTAGATGAAGCGGCCGAACGGCTGGCTGCAAAACCCAATCGCAGCCGATCGAAACATTCAGCCAGCGTTTTTATTGAATCGCTCCGCCGGCCTGCGCGTTCATTTAAGTCCCCCCGTAAAACAACGGGCTACCGCCATTGAATCTTGCCGCCCACGGTTTCGTTGCGTAAACTCATCGGTGCGGCGGCATGTCCCCGCGAATTTGGCTTTGGAGGCGTTTATGCCGATTTATGAATTTCGCTGTGGATCATGTGCGAAAGAATTTGAAGTGCTTATCCGTTCGTCGAAAGACCCATCACCCCCCTGCCCGACTTGCGGAGGCCCGGCAACAAGAAAAATTTCGGTCTTTTCCGCTCAGACGGGCGCTACCTCCGGCGGGCCGGCACCGATGCCGGGAATGTGCGGCTGCGGCAAGCGGATGGGTTCCTGCAGTATGGATCAGGGTTAAGGTGGCTGCGTGATACATTCATCGCCTCCACCGACAGGTAAGAAGTTCGTCTGCTTTATCGAAGATTTATACGAAGACTTGGAGGTCTGGTACCCGAAGTATCGACTGACCGAGGCGGGAGCGCAGGTTGTGCTCGCCGGGCCGGAAAAAGGAAAAGTCTATGCGGGCAAACATGGCTATCCCGCCCGCAGTGAGGCGGCCATTGGTGAACTTTCCAGCGACATGTTTGACGGCGTCGTGCTGGCGGGTGGCTTTTCGCCGGACCGGCTCCGCCGCGATGCGCAGGTGAAAAAAATAATCGCTGAGATATCCGGTCGCGGGCAACTGGTGGCGGCAATCTGTCACGGTGGGTGGATGGCGATTTCGGCCGGCGTATATCGAGGCGTCAAGGTGACCGGTTCTCCGGGAATCAAAGACGATCTCATCAACGCAGGGGCGATATTTGTTGATGCACCGGTGGTAGTGGATCGGCATTTCATTTCCAGCCGCCGCCCGGATGATCTGCCGGATTTCTGCCGGGCTATCCTTGAATTTCAGGCGTCGCGCTGAGCAAGCGTTCTGGCAGCCGCGATATCATCGACTATGCAGCCCCCCGCTCGCCCCGCCATCGGCCGCGGGTAATCTGATCATCATGCGGCAGGCGGCGGCAATTCGAAGCGGCTCTACCCTCGGCGGCGGCGACTGGCTCAATTGCCCACGGCGCGGATAATACCGGCGATGGAATTTCCGTTTTGGCTGCTGGCCGTGTTTCTGTTTCTGCTCGGATGCTGTATCGGCAGCTTCCTGAACGTCGTCATCTGGCGTTTGCCTCATTACGGCAGCCCGATTCGGTTCGGGGACAAAATCCGGCCGCTCACGCTGAGCTTTCCACCCTCGCATTGTCCGCACTGTCACACACCGATCCGCGCCCGATATAACATTCCGGTTATCGGCTATCTGTTGCTGCGCGGCCGCTGCAGCGGTTGCCGTGAGCCGATCTCAGCCCGCTATCCGATGGTAGAACTGGGAACAGGATTGATTTTTCTGGCGATATTTACGCAGCAGCACGCAGCGGGATATCACCATACGATTCTGCTGGGATTACCGGGATTATTATTAAAACTCTTCTTTGCCGCCACGCTTCTTGCCACGGCCGGCATCGATGCCGACACCTTCCAGATTCCTCTCATCCTGCCGCAGATCGTGATGGGCGGAGCGATTGTGGTGGGATTTTTCGGCATTCAACCGGGGCTGGCGCATGTCAATCCATCGGAATGGCTTGGGCGTGCGGCGTGGGGCGGAACCTGCGGATTGATTCTCGCGCTGGCCGGTCTGAAATGGGGCCTGCTTCCGCGCAGCTTCGACACCGTACCGGAGGGCTCTGCGACGGCTCCCGAAATGCCGGTGGAGAAGGCTCCGCAGACCTCAGCAGTCAATGTGCCGCCACCCAATGCCGCCGGCGGAACGAGGGCGAGAATGCTGTTGGCCACAGCGGCGGCGATCATCAGTGCGGTATCTTTTTTCTGCGGCGCTGCGACTGAAGCTGCCGTCATTCTGGCGTCGGGCCTGCTGGTGTTTCTGATCGGCGTATTACCGCAGCCTGAAGCGAACATTGAATTGTCGCAGGAAGTAATGGATGAAACCCGCGAACCGGATGTACGGCGTGAAGTGCTCAAGGAACTGCTGTTTTTTGTGATTCCCGCCGCCGGTGCAGTCATCGCGATTTTCCTGCCGCTGCATCTGCCCGCCTGGCGCTTTATGCCGGCGCTCACCGGCGTGATGGCGGGCCTGCTGGTTGGGGGAGGATTGATCTGGATCACGCGGATCATCGGTTCCCTGGTTCTGGGGCGGCAGGCGATGGGGCTTGGGGATGTTCCGCTGATGGCCGCCATCGGAGCGGTAGTCGGGGCGGCGCATGCAGTGCTGGCCTTTTTCATCGCCCCATTTGCGGCACTGATCTGGGCGATTTTTCTGATGATCCGCAGGCGGCCTAATGTCCTGCCATACGGACCGTGGCTGGTGACGGCGGGGATCATTGTACTGCTTTCGGGGCAGTCGATATTACATCTATATTTCCACACCTTCATCCCGCGGCGTCCCCATCACACGCACGTATTTCACTGGCCGGGCCAACGGTGACACCTTAATTCCATGGGGTTTGAAAACACCGCCGCCAAAGGTAGGCGATAATCTCGATACCGCGATTACGACGGCAAACGTACAGATATAATCCGGACCCGGTGTTTCTATCGGCACAGACATTTTCGCTTCATCACAGCGTTCGGCAATATCATTGTTGTCAGTCCGAATGCAGATTGCCGGATGACTACGTCGCAATCGCTCATGAACTGTGACAAATGAATCAGTTCATTTGATGTATCGGCAAATGCACCGATATGATCCTGTCGTCTGCAGTCGCCACAACTTGCCCATGACGTAAAAGCTCCGTTCGTCCCGGCGTCACAACAATGCTGTAGCTATACCCCAAGATCGGAATATTGGAGAGCTTGGCGTGGAGTTTCCAAGTTCCGTCGAGACGAACTCTGTTGTTAACTCCGATATTGCAGATGGCCTCCAGGCCGATGGTGGGCAGCAGGGCACCCCAACTGTAATGCCGATCATGAGATGCGATGCCGGTGGTTGCGAGATAATTTTCGCTCCAGATGCCGGTACGGTCCCAGTTCCGCATGAAAATTCGGACACTTTTGCGGGCGTATGCGTGAATCACGGATGCCGGTGCATCATGAAGCAACCCTTGAAAGACAAGATAGTTGGTGGGGCCCCAGATATCCCCCCTCCAATACTCCTGATGCTTGTAGTAAGGTGTATTTCGGGAGATCGTGGGAATAACCCACTTGCCCCAAAAGTATTTTTTATTCAACATAACAGCCAGCATCCGCCGAGCCCGGTTTGCATCGGGGATTTCAGCGATCATCGGATAAAAATTGGTCGGCGACCACATCCGCGAAAGCAGATGATGGCCTTTGCCCCGCGACCAGTAACGATTGCAGTACATTCCATGCTTATGGCTCCAGAGCAGGGCGTTGATACGGGCCCCCATCGATTTCCATTGAGCCGTGTAATGAGCAGCGGCTTTATGATGTCCCAGAACCGTTGCAATCTTTGCGAGATACATCGCATCGGCTGCCCAAAGCGAATTCAGCCCCACATCGTCAATGTCATACGTATCTGAGGAGGCCATCATGCGCACCTTCGATGGAAGATACATGGGCGTATCGTCCATGCCGCTTTCATAGCGGGCGTACTGCCAGTGGAGTCTGTAACTCACGTGATTATCGTCCGAACCCCACTCCAAAAGTCCATCGCGATTACCATCCCGATAAGGCAGGTGTGTCTCCGGATTAATGGCGAACCACCAATGATGATATCTGACAAGCGGCTTATAAAATTCACGCAGCAGGTTTTTACTGGGCCACCGCTGGTAATCCTGCCATACGCACATGGCGGCGACGGGCGGTTCACTCCGATCATCCGAATCCGGTCGTTTACGACCCAGCCAGTTGGAAAAATTGCATATCAACCCGTTTGGCGCCTGAAAGTGAAACGTCCCCGCCAATTGACGACGCGAGAGCCAAGGTGAAACATCGCGACTATTTATGGAGAGTAATACCGAATTAAAGAAGGAGTCCCACTCAAATATGACACAGCGGTCGGGCAGGCACCAACCTCGGACGACGGTGGCGGAAAGATTCCGCAGCGAAGGGACATAGACGACACTTTCATTGGCCGCTGAAGAGATTGGCGAGATAAAATTTCCCCAATCACCTGAGGCTCGTGGCTGATGCACCGCATAAGTTTTCCATCCGCTGCGAATCACCCGGCGAGCCACCGATAACACGTCGGTTTTGAGCGGTCGCAAGGCTGCCAGAAATGTGAGCGGATGTCCGGGAACTACATTAAAAACCAAACCCGCATATCGTCCGGATTTGGAATCAGTACCGCCACCAAGGACACTTTTGGCAAAAGACCCGGCCGTTGATGCAGTAATGGCTTCGTCAGCGTGCTCATTCGCGCGGAGAATAAATTCAGGTGCGGCCCCCCCGCCTTCACGCGATCGGCCGCTGATTCGTCCATGGAGAATGCGATATTCGGCGCCGTAGCCGGGCCAGGGGGGATAACACTCCAGAACTACTTTGGTAGGTTTTTGCGCCGTGAGTGATGCCACGGCTGTGAAAGTCCCTTTGATTCTCTGCCAACTGAGATGCAACGTATTACGGTGATCGATGAACCAGTACATCCGGCTGATACCCGATTTACGCCCCCAGCACATTGCCTCGAGATGCCATTGGTATCTCGCCACTCCACGGTAACCGTGGATATAACGACCATGATTCAACCATCCGATGCTCAGATTGTACGCAACCGGATGCGGAGACGCGGGATCAGGCAGTATCACCAGACCTTCAGGATCGTTAATATAGAAGGGTCCCATCAGAGTGGTAGATTTGCCCCCCCCCGCTTGAACCGGTCCTACGCCAACGATGATTGTCATGGGTATGAAAAGGAGAATGAACAGCGACCGTAAATTTATTGATTCGGGGGTTGATAGACAGCAGAGGCTTGCGTGTCTGTTTGACATCATCCGTGGCAAAATCCGTATCATAAATATCCTCTTTAATCGTCATTCTTCTGAGCATACTGCGCACCATGTGGAACATTTGAGGTGCAATGCTCGACCATCAACGCAAAATTACCGAGATACCCATGCGTCAAATAGCCGAGTATCGGCCACGGCCAGATCATAATCGACATCCCCGCACCGATGCGAATGGGACAGAGATTCATCACCTTTCTTGGAACGATATGGTGTAGCGTCCACCCGCCAGACGAAATCCTTCGGCAGACCCAGTCGGCCGAACCATTTTGTTAACGGTCTCGACGGACATCGGCCGCCCATTGAGGATCAAACGCGAATTGTGATCGACGGGTAATTTAACAACCGCCGTTGCATTCAACGGCACTCCGAGTTGCAGGATCAACTCACTACCCTTTGCCTGCCAATTCAGATCAATTCGGCCTGCAGGTGACTGGTATTGTGCCTCGCACCACCTGACTTCCGGCGTGGGACGAGGTTCGACATGGAACTCACGCCAACCCGCCCGCTGCTCAACCGGACTGATTCCCGCGACGTGCCGCCAGAACCACTCTCCGATTGAACTCCATGCCCAGTGACAAAGCGAGAGCGTCACCACCTGTCCTTTGATGTAGGCATTAAAAGATTCCCAAAGGGTCGTGCCGATGGAATCAACCATATACCCCCACGAGGGGCGGGTAATCTGATTGATCATTCGACTCGCAACCTCATGTCCACCGAATCGTGAAAGGGCCTGCACCAGCGCGCGGGTGCTCAGATATCCTGTGGTCAGATGACCATGATTGCGATTGATGGCATCCGTCAGATGATGCATCGCAGGGGTAATTAAATCTGCGGGAAGGAGTTCAAACTGCAGGGCCAGAGCATAGGAGCCCTGAGCATCGCCATCAATAGCGCCGTCGGCTTTCACCCACCGCCTTACAAAGGCACGACAAATGCCCTGATAGAGTTCATGATATTTTTCGGCATCGAGTCGCCGCCCCAGGATTGCCGCCGCTTTTCCGGTCAGATTAGCGCTGTGAGCGAAGTACGCCGTGGCCGCCAGATCATGGGGTGTCACCGGGCTTCCGGCACTCATCCAATCACCCCAATTCATGCCAAGCTGATTAAGCCAAAGCAGGTTGGGATTATGCTGATGAACAAAATCCACCCATCGTGTCATGGCAGTAAAATGCCGGTCCAGCAACGTCGCGTCGCCGGTGGCCATATATAAATCCCATGCCATGGTTACCCCCGCATCGGCCCAGCCCGGAGATCCTGCACAGATCGATGAGCCGCGAAGTTGAGCATGAGGAGTGATATCACAGAATTGCCCTGTGGGGAGCTGGGAATCGCGCGCATCTTGGAGATATTTGCTGAAGAATGCCGCTGCATCCATATTCATCAGCGCAGTTGGGACGCAGTCGCGAATGTCCCCCATCCATGCAAGCCTTTCTGCCCGGGCCGCACAGCCCGCCGGAACGTCAAAGAGGAGATTCCACTGCGTCCAGCGGACAGCCTCCATGAGCTTATTCCAGAGCGGATTCGAGCAGCGAAACTCGCCGATCGTCCTGACATCCGTGCGGATGGGAACGGCAACGAGTGTGTCGGCGACCGGCGGTCGGGGCAATCCGCGCGCCACGACGTAGCGAAACCCGTGATAGGTAAACTGCGGCTGAAAAGTTTCCCGCTCACCACCCTTGAGATAAACATCATCGCGCTGCAGCGCGTCCCAGAGATTGGCCTGATCAATGGCTCCGTCGGGCGTGAGACACTCCGCGTGATGAAGCGTGATGTGCGTGCCGGAAGAACCAGCCGTTGTAAGCCGACAGTGACCGGCTATTTCCTGACCAAAATCAAAGAGCCACGTACCGTCGCCCAAGGCGACACGGCGTTTCGCCCTCAGTCCCGGCTGCCTTAGAGCCGGCTGACACAGATGCCACGAAATTTCCGCTTTGTCGACGCTCAGATCAATTCCCCGCACGCGTTTCCATTTGGAATCATCAAAATCCGCCTCCGTCCAGCCGGGATCGGTGCGGCGAAGATCCTGACATTCACCTCCGAGCAGATCGCTGTAACGTATCGGACCATCCAGCGATGATCGCCATTGCTCGTCGGATACCACTCTCAGACGCCTGCCGTCAGCAAGCTCAATCTCGAGCTGAGCCAGCAATTTCGGTACATTGCCAAATATGTAGCACATGTTGAAAAGATTCATGTGTCCGCTGTACCAGCCGTAGGCAAGGAGTGCGGCTATGGCGTTACGGCCCGGATGCAGCAGGTCGGTCACATCATGCATGTCATAGAGAACCCGTTTATTGAATTCAGTAAATCCGGGCGCCAGCCGCGATTCCGATACCCGCTGTCCATTAATATATGTTTCATGAAATCCCCGGGCTGTGATCAGCAGCCATGCCCGCCGTATCGGACCGGGAATATCAAATTCCCGGCGCAGCATCGGCACGCGAATGACGGTATGCCCCTCGGGGACGCCGGGGACATCGACCAGAAGTTTCTGTGGCGGCAGAATATTCCAGCACTCAGGAGACACAAAGTGATCCTCCGGCCGCGGTTTGATGTTGGGCGGATAGGTTTGGAAGCTGACCTTATTATCCGGTTTGGTCAGGTAGTGTCGGGAGATATCACCGGTCTCGACGGAGTCCAAGCATTTCACAGCCGCGCCCGCTGCCACATTCTTTTTTCCGCTAAATATCTCAATGCCGCCGAGAGAGAACGCCCAGTAATCGCAATCCCAATGTGCCAATCGCGTAACCACGATGCGTACAAATCGCGCCCGTGTCGGTGAGAATGTATAGAGCATCGGCTTCGTAACGGGGGGGCGAGGCGACGGCACATCGACGTGAGTCTGATCGACTATTCGACGGACAAGATGATGGTTTTGATCGAGAGCTTCGGCATAAAACCTTATGGGATACAGAAAGGATCGATAGTCGGGCGACAAAAATGCGGGGCGACTGGGCACGAGCCGGAGGGCATCAATACGCACGGGGCGGCCCAAATCTACCAAAATCCACTTTTCATCGTCAGGTCGGTGTGCAATTTGGCTTCGGTAGCAATGAATCGGTACGCGTGGAAAATTCTCCGGCTCCGAAATCGTCGCATCGGTAATCCATTTTGCTTTCCAATCTGCTCGGGAAAAGAAACCTGTCGTCCATGAAGCCGGGCGGCTCCACGGGTGCACCATGCCCTGAGCATCTTGTACGCGAACACGCCAATAACAAGTCTGCAAAGTTTCAAGGGGGTGGCCTTCGTAACGTGTTGCCATTTCACTGCCTGTGCGCCAACCGGAATCCCAGAGGTCCGGGCTCGAAAACTTGGACGCGGCAGTCGCCACCTGCAAATGCCAGCTTTTGAACAGTATGTTCACACCGTGGGCTTGAGTCGGGGGAAAATGCCAGGTGAGTCGAGGATGACGATTGTCCACGCCCAAGGGCTCGACTAAATGTTCACATCGAAGATCGACGGGAGTGATGCGGTTCCGCCCGGAGACTGCGCCATTCTTTTTACCCGACCCGCCACCATATGACACTGCCCCTATCAGTGCCAGTGACGTCACCGTCGAAGCCACCATTTCGCGCCGGTTGATTCCGGCCTCGACGGCAACTTCACGACTCGAATGGCCAGCCTTCAACTTTTTTTTATGAGTATGATCCATCGTCCAATATCCTGCAATCAAGAAGCGTTTTATCTCACAGTATAAGTAAGAAGAGTGGAGATGAAAATACGTTCAGTCACTCGCGGGGCATCGGCAATTGATGCCACACGAAAACTCCACTGCGCAGTGGTGGAGGGCCTACATCGGGGCGACAGAAGGACTCGACATTCCGCCGGGCGGTATGAATACCTCTTCCTGAGTGAAAGCCTCGCAGATGAGTCTCAGAAATTGCGAATCGTCCACTGTGAGTCTCGACGTGCCATGAGTATCCACGGCGTTTGCGGATTAGGCTCGGGCTGATTTTCAAGGTCCAGACCGGAATTGCCCGGCACGGTATAAACCTTGAAAAATGCGTCGATCTGCCGACTCATGTCACTGATAACTTCCCGATGCTCCGGTTTGTCATAAACGTTGACGCGCTCGTGGGGATCGTTCTGCAGATCGTAGAGCTCGTTCGGTGCCAGCACCCATTGGAAGGGATAGCGAAGAATGAGCTTGAAGCGATTGTTGCGCAGCATGCGTGCATTGCCGTATTCGCAGATGATTGAATCCCGCCAGTCCGATACCGCCTCGCCGCGAAGTTGGCGAAGGTACGAGCGTCCGGGGGAGTTAATGGTTTCCATCGTTTTTTGACTCGGGTGGGCATTGGCAACCTCAAGCAGAGTCATGAAAAGATCTGGATGGCTGACGATGGCATCATTCGTAACGCCGCGTCTAACTTCACCATTTCGCCACGAAACAATCGCAGATATTAAAATTGAATCGTCGACGAAATTCTGCGGCACCGTCGCGTTACCTTTTTCCCAGAATCCATTATGCCCACCGTTAAGACCGTGATCACCGGTATAGACGACGATGGTGTCATCCAGTTCCCCCATTTTCTTCAGAGCTGAGAGCACGCGTCCCACCTGATAATCAATGTTGGCCACCGCGCCATAATATTGTGCCAATCGGGCGTGCTGTTGAGAGGCAAGATGCGGGACGCCGTCGAAGGGCATCGCAATCTGGCCGTGACATGGCGCAAAGGGGGGCACCTTGAACCAGTTGAGCGGTTGACGATTGTAATAATCAACGAAGTGCTTGGGTGCCTGAATATGGGGCGAATGTGTATCGGTATAGCTTACGAATAGAAAGAAGGGTTCGCGGTGTTTCCGATGCCCGGCCCGGGATTTTTTCAGAAATTCCAGTACACGATCGGTCAGCAGCTCGGATTGGTTGCCGTACTGCTGATAGTGCTCGCCTGCAATGGAAAAATTCTGCATTCCGAAATGAGGATACTGCCACACCCAGTAACTGAACCAGTAATCAAATCCGGGTTTATTAAACCGCGTTGCGCCGCAATGCCACTTACCGATAAGGCCGGTGTAATACCCCGCATCTTTCATTGGTTCTGAGATCAGGGTCTGCCCCTTCAGGCAGTCATCGTAAATATGCGCTGGCTCCAGAAGCCAATCTTGTATACCGTGCTGCGACGGCATGCGGCCAGTGAAAAATGACGCCCGGGCCGGCGAACAGACCGGGCAGGTGGTATACGCTTGCGTCATCTTGGTGCCATGCTCGGCAAGCCAGCTCATGTTCGGCGTTTTCACATCCGGATTGCCGTACGGTTGCTGAGCCCATCGACCGTGGTCATCGGTCAGAAATACGAGAATATTCGGTCTGCGGCCTGACCGCCGAATATCCGCCGCCCGTGCCGATCGGATAACCGCCGCTCCACCGAGTGAAGTTGCCGCCTTGATAAATGTTCGCCGTTTCATGAACCCGCACTCCTTTCGCATTCAGCCTGCTGCGGTTCCGCGGTCAGATGCGCCCGGCCAGTACTCCGGACTCATTCACGTTCCAGATGAACTCCCGGATCAACCCCGGGATTGAAAGACATCAAACATCTGGTTACCGGCAAGCCATTTCGCACATTTGTTCATGCTGGTCATACGTTTCTCGATCGAGAGGGTTTACTCAACGCAGGGAGTTAACCGACGCAGGTGGGTCGGTTACCCACCCTTCGGCCCAGTGAAGCGACCAGAGGTTCTTGATCGCCTCGTGCTGAACATGGCCGTCAGCAAATGCCACGTTGATCCCGTCACCATGCCGCTCAATGGAACAACAATGCCCGCCGGTTATTATCGAGCTTAGCTCAACGCTGCCGAAATGAAATGACATTTTGCGTACGGTGCAGAACCAAATTGCGAATACCGACCACAGAATCCACGCCGATCCGCCCCACCCAATCAGATGGAACCCGCAGTTTGATGCCAAATGCCCAAATCCTTTTTCTCCGAGGTGGCCAGCGTTACTTCCCACGAGTTGTCTTATCCCCAAGGGGGCGCGGGAACGCGGCCCCGCTCGCGCCGCATTGGCACGGCGTTGTTAAATTCGGATTCGGTGATCAGGCACTGCGGTTGAGCGGAAACCGTTCGGGCAACTCTTCGCGATTCGTGGCAAAAGTTTATAGTATCTGTTTGGCAACATATTGATCGTATGGTAAAATCTCATTGGTCGAAAAGCGTAATATAGTTATGCGTAATCCTTGACAGGAGCTTCATGATGCGCAGTTGCGTGGTCGTTTTTTTTGTCGCAGCCGCTGTTGCTTCAGCAGCCGGAAGCCCGCTGGTTGCGATCGCGGCAGCAACCTCCAGCACTGTCCAACCGAATATCGAAACGTCGATCAATCTTCAAGCCGCCGGAAAGCCTGTCCCGCCGATGTTTATGGGATACTCCATTGAATGGGGACTCATCGGGCAACTGCTCGGCAGGCAGGATGGTCGCTTCCGGGTCACAGAAAATTCCATTAAGCGACTCGAGACTTTCACCGGCCCGATGCTGCTACGTATCGGCGGCAATTCGGAAGATGAGGCCGCTTTCCATTTGCCGACGATCCATCATCTGCCGAAGTACGTCCACATTAATATTACAGCGGCGACGTTGAAAAAGATGCGCCAGCTGGCCCAGGCCACCGGTTGCCGATACATATTGGGACTGAACCTGGGCGCGGATAAACCCGCTCTGGCGGTTCGACTGGTTAAGGCATGCCTGCAGTACATCGGCCGTCGTCATATCGCCGCTTTTGAAATCGGTAACGAACCGGATGACTACGGCCGCTTTGGGGGAATCTGGCGCCATGACAGCTATCCACTTTACCTTCGCCGCTGGACACGAACCTACCATGCGATTGCACCCCTGCTGGGTCGATCTATTAAAATTGAGGGACCGGCCTTCGGAGGATACTGGCTCAGCGATCTGCCGGCGTTCCTGAAACGCGAGCATACACGCTTGTCAATCGTCTCACTCCATCGTTATCCCCTGGGAGCTCCGATCAGAAATCCCAAGTCACCGATCTTTGCAAGTATACATAACCTGCTCAAGGCTTCCACAGCGGATGGATATGGTCGCGAGATGAATTGGGCCGTTAAAGTGGCTGCTCCGTATCATCTCCCGGTCCGCTTCGGCGAGATGAATAATGCTTGGGACGGGGGCAAAGAGGGGGTCAGCAACACCTACGCATCAACCCTCTGGGCTGCCTCGGCCCTTCTGGATATCGCCCGTGCCGGTGGTGCGGGCGTCAATCTTCACATGTCGCAGGGCATCGATCAGTTCGGTGGATGGTACGGGCCGCTGCGTTTCGGTCGGCATGGTCACCTGCATCGGATGCCGGAGTACTATGGTATGCTCGCTGCGGCGGATGTTATCCAGCACGGGGGTCGGCCTCTCAGGCTCGCACTTCGTCTTCATGCAAACGTAAGTCTGTTTGCCTTTTTGAGCCACCATCAGTCGCTTCGAATTGCAGCGATCAATCGGACACCCGACGCCACTGTCAATTTGAACCCCAAACTCCCCACCGGTATGCACCTCATCCACTGGTATCGAATGGATGCACCAACTTTATATTCAACCGGCGGCATTACCATCGCCGGATATGGAGCGCCGGATGATCTGAGGAGCCGTTTATTAAACGGACAGCTGAGACCGTTGCCTCGGAAATATCATACCGGGACATTCGAGTGCCCCCCTCAAAGCATCAGCATTTTCCTCTTCCGACGGTGACGAACCATCAACTTGAGTCTTCGAAGCGTATGGAAAACTCTGATCGAATTGAATCGCCGTGACAGGGCACTTCGATTTCTCAACAGTTCTACATTGAAAAAGCATACACCCAACCGCAAAGTGGTCTGATAATATGCGCAATCTGGTATTGCATGCCAGGTCTCATGAGCTAAAGTTGAGTCAATTCAATTTAGAGCGCCTTTTTGAGGATGCGTGCACACTTTAGTTTCACGGGCAGTCAGCCCGCGTTGAAGTTCAAGGCTGTAGAGTTGAGCGAGATAAGTTTCTTTGCCATCTCAGATCTGATGATCTGTGTTTACGGGCCGTGGTCGTTTTGCCGACGAAACGGAAAACAGTGTTAAGTATTGTAAGATTAATTGTATTAAGTAAATGTCTAACGGTTGGACACGTCCACAATTCTGTTTTCCGGTGTGTTACCGATGTGAATGCTGCCAACCATGTCGTTCTTGTTTAGGAGCTCTGTAATGTTCAGAAGTACAGGTTCAGGAATTGGGTTGGATAATGCTTATGGATTGGGAGAATGTCGGGATATTCAAAGAGTCAAAAATTGGATTCTGGCGGGTTCTCTCGGCGTCGCGGGGGCTTGGTGCCTCGCCGGGGCCGCACCTCAGGCACGGGCGACCACATTTTACGTCAGCAATTACTCCTCCAATCAGGTGACGGAGGTCTCTGCCACCGGGACAACTTCCACGTTTGCAACCGGACTTGATGAGCCCAATGGGCTGGCCTTTAACAGTGCCGGCGATCTGTTTGTTGCCAATGGCGGCAACAGCACCCTCTCGGAGATTACTCCCGGTGGATCGGTCAGCACCTTTGCCTCGGGACTTGGCACTCCGCAGGGCGTTGCCATCAGCGGTGGCTACATTTACGTCGCCGGTTATTCCACCAATACCGTCTACAAGGTTAGCTTGTCCAATGGGGCGGTCAGCGACTTCGCGACCAATCTCAACGGCCCTACGGGCTTGGCTTTCAACTCCAGCGGCGATCTGTTCGTGGGCGAAGAGGGAAACAATAACCCCGCCCTTGTGCCGAGCAACTCCATCACCGAGATAACCCCGGGCGGCACGGTGTCAACCTTTGTTTCCTCAGCATTTCAGAATCCTCAGATGATTACCTTCGATGATAAGGGGAATCTGTGGGTTGTCTACGCTAACAGCAATGCTGTCGTGAAATACAACCCCACGGGTGATGCAACCACCTTTGCCTCCGGCAACGAATTCAATGATCCAGAGGGGGTGGCGTTCGATGCTGCCGGCAACGTCTACATCACCAACGGCAATAGTGATAATATTCTGGAATTCTCACCCAAGGGAATGCTCGTTGGTAATCCGTTTGCCAGCACAAACTTCGACAGTCCCAACTTCATGGCTGCTACACCCGAGCCGGGCCAATACGGCCTCTTGGCGCTCGGCCTTGCCGCGCCGTTGCTGCTGAGAAAGCGGCATCGGACAGTCGGGTGACTCCTGGCACAAAACGTTGTATCCCTGCCGTTATGAGTCCCGCTGAATACCCGAAGGAGCGGCGCGGAAGCGCGCCACTCCTCTGACGGGGGGCGGCGCTCGCAATGCAGGCCTCCGCTTGTTGAAGTGAATGATGACTTCTATCGCCGGTTTGGTCGACCGCGCTCCGGGGCTGATCCGCCACGGATCAATTGTCGCTATCGGCGTCACGCACCCCGCAGAGCCAGTTAAAAGCGTTTAACAGCATTCTTCGGCGGATAATCGCATTGAGTCCCGGCAGGAGCACCACGGTCGCGCTCCCGGCCCCGCAAGGTACAGAAAACATCGCTGCGCCCAGGTTTCGATCGTGGTCGCGGCCATAGCCGGCCATCACCTCCACCGCTTCCCCGTCAATCATCAGTCCGTTCGACCGCGGTGTACCCACTTGGTAATAACCATCCATGGCGCAATCATCGGGAAGAGTATTAAATATGGGATGCTGTCGAATAAATATCCAGCTTCCCATCCATGATGCGCGGCAGCGACCGACAAGTCCGTGGAAAGAAAGCAGGCCTTGATGGGCGAGTTGTGCTGTAACTGCTGCGGCAAACTGATCATCCGACGTCCAGACCAGCAGGTGCGCTCCTCGGCGCACGATATCCATGGCGGCTGAGCCAATTGGCGTGGTATGGCCTGATGTGCTGTGCTTGTGTGCGCGCGTCTTGGCTGCGACTTGGGGCTGCTCCCGGCCGGTCAGCACCATCACCTGCGACTCGGCTTGCTCCACCATCCGAATACGACCCGCACGCTGCAGCGATTCAAAGTCGCGGCTCAGTGGACCATGGGGCTTTGCCCAAACCGTCAGTATTGGGACGTGAATGTCTCCACTTGGAAGACCGACCACGAGCACATCATGGCGGCCGACATGTTCGTCTTGACCCTGAACGTGCAGCGAAATCTGATACCAACCGGGGAATTGAAGGGTCGGAGTCGGCAGACCCGTATGCACCAGATAGGAGAACTGATTTTTGCGCCATGCGGGTATGGGAAAAGTCCCCCACGTCTCCATCCGCCCGTCCGGTCGGCGGCATGAGAGGATAAGTTTTCCGGTAACCGGCGCGGGAAGCTCGTTCACGAAATACAGGTCGAGCTTAACCGACCGGCCCTGCGCCACCACACTGCGCCGCGGCTTGGCAATCGGAAGAACCGGCAGCAGCTTCTGCCTGATGATTGACGCCGATGCTTTATGATTTCGCAGATTATCCACCAGCCCGGAATGGTCTTCGATGGCTGTTGATTCCCATCCGCTGATGACGATGAAATCATTGGCGTCGGACATGCGGGCGTTTTCAAGAAGATTGAACCAGAATTGATATTGACGCTTTCCGATGGCTTCAAACAGGGCGCCGGAGTCAGGAAATGCTCGCTGAAAATTCCATCGTTTAATAAATGCTGCATAGGCATTATTCAACTGCTGATGATCGAGAAGATCATAGCTCTTTCCGCCGAGGGCCGCGATCTGCGCAAGCATTCGGGCACTGTTGTCGGTTGACGCTCCCCCATCCATCTCTCCCCATTCGACGATCTGCTCATGCTTCGTACTTCGGTACATGTAGTTGGACGGATTCCGATACATCCAGTCCTGCCAAACTCCATGAGATGAACCGACAGTGTGTTGACACCACCAGCCCGACGCCCGCCCGGCGGACTGCTGCATCAAGGTAGGATCGGCGCCCCGGAACCATGCCTCCCCGCGCGGCGAAATGCCATCCTTGCTGATAATCACGCGACTCGGGTCCAGTTCCCGCAGTTCGCGCAGCAGTTCCGCCGCTCGAACCGGGCAGAATTCCGGCAACCATTCATCCTGAATGTAATAGGCAAAAGTTGAAGGATGCGACCGGAACTGCTTCACCATCCGACGCAGCTTTTCACTCTCATAGCGGATCAGAAATTCTCTCTTCTGCGGATCCGCCAAAATCGCTTTCAGACGTCGCGTCTTGAACGCCGGTCGCAATGACTTGAAAACACCCGCCGCCAAGGCACCGCCTCCCGGTTCCATGTACCGCAGCAATCCGACGCGATCCTGAACTTCCAGCACCTCCTCCTTGCCGAAGTTGCGATGAAAATTCAGACAGTTCAGTCCCAGTTCACGCGCCGCCGTGACCTCCCTGTGCGCCAACTCCGGCAGCGGCCAAAGCCCATTAATTCCCCAATACCCCCATGAAATAGCTGAATAAAGCCGGATTCGCCTGCCGTTGAGCATCAATCCCGCCCGGCGGCCGATATCATCGGCATTGATCCAGCGGAAACCGAAGGTCCTCTCCGCTTGATCGCGGAAGATTTTGCCTGCGGCGGTCACGGCGGTGAGTTCCGCGCTCAGACGGTGAAGAACTGGAGTTGCCAGGTCCCAGAGTTGAGCCTCGGAGCATGAAAGTGTCATATGGCACTCACGACGGCTTCGGGCTGGCAGCTCAACCGACGAAACGGCGGCACGCACGGTACTTCCGTCGGAGCGCCGCTTGACGGTCCATGTCACACGGCCCTTGATCGCGTGATCCGAATCATTCCGGATTTCGGCTTGGGCTTGGATGGTATGCGGTTCCGGCGTATTCATAACCCAAAGATCCGCAACATATGCCGCATCGCAGGCACGCAGGCTCAACCCCCGATCAAGGCCTCCGAACCCGTGGCTACGCTGAATCGGCATTCCGCCCCATTCGAGAATATGGTCGTCCATCCAGTCAAATCGCCCTCCCGGATTGGTAATCCGTATTGCCAGCCGATTCTCACGCCCCCAACGGACCGCCCGAGTGATATCGCATTGAAATGCTGTTTCTTCAATAATATCGCACCCTACCGGCTGTTCATTCAGATATACCTCAGCTCTCTGGCGTGCCCCTCTGATGCATAGGAGCAGTTTGTGTTTTTTCATTGCCTTTGGAATCAGAACGTCGCGCCACCACCATGACACGCCGAAGTAGGCGCCATTAAGTATCTGACTTTTTGGATTGGCCCACATGTATTCCCGATGCGAGTAAGGCCGAAGCCCCTGCCGCGTTGTTCCCCAATAATGCGCTTCCACGGTGGAAGGTAGAGTTACCTTCAAGGCGTTCGCCACATTCAGTACGCCCCAACCACCGGTCGGTGGGCGAACCGGCATGTTCTCCTGAGTGACCTCCTCCGGCAGATGGATATAATCCTGCTCCCACGCCGCCGCCTGATCCAGCCAAAGGTGCCACCCATCGTCCGGAATTGGCATTCGCAGTGCGTCCGCGGCCGCCTTTGGTTCATGAGCCGACAACGTTCGCGCCGAACTCAGAGCCGCCAGCGATAACGCAGCCGACAGTAAATCCCGACGCGATATTCCGACACTGGTTACACGGTGATCAGGCGCAAGCGACCGATTTTCCATAAATCTCAGCATACCGGGAAAACTGTCCTTTCCCGTCTCCAAAATCCAGCGGCATCTCGAAACGGGGTTTCGCACCGCCGGTCAATACTTCCACTTTCCGCCTTCCAGTGCACCCCATCACCAATCAGTTAAATCGCTATCCTTCAGGCGGCAGAGTGGCGATCGCTGGTGCCTTGCGACGGGAACCGCTTCGCCACGTCGCCATAATCATGCCAGTAATGAGAAACATTGAACCGACAAGGAACCATCCTCCGGGCAATCGATGTGTGATGATCGATTCCCAAACCAGGGTAAGAGGAAATGCGGCATTGCCAAAGGTGGTCACGCGCGAGGGAGGTTGACGCCCGATGCACCAGTTGTAAAGAAAGAAGACGGCCACTGCGACGAACAGAGTCAGATAGATGAGTCCGGCCCATGAGAGGAGCGTAATCCTTGCCCAGTCAACGTCCGATGCTCCCATGGCCAGCAGCGGGGCGGACACGGCCGAACCGATCAGAAATACCCAGAATTGTGCTCGGAGCGCGCCGTACCGAATCGTCACAGGGCGCGAAAAGACCAGGTACAATGACCAGCTGATCGCCGCCAGGAGCAGAAGCAAGTCGCCGTAAAAAAATGCGGGAGTAAGCGTGAGGCCCGAATTCACCAGAATCACCAAGACGCCGACCACCGCGCAGAAGGCTCCCAGCAGTACGCGCAGATTGAATGGCTCGATGCCGACCAGACATGAGATGGTGGTGACAATGACAGGTGTTGTGCTGTAAAGCATCGCTGCGTGCGAAGGATTGGCCAATGCAACGCCGCTCCAGAGAGTCACCTGATTGATCGGCACGCAAATGATGCCGAGAAGAACAAATCGGGGCCAATCTCTTTGCTCCGGTAAAACCAGTCGTCCCCTCCCTGCCAGAATCGCTCCGATGACCACGGCCGCCACAGAAAATCGCATGATGCCGCCCACGACAGGGGGGATGGTGGCCACAGCCCATCGCACGGCAATCGGCATCCACGATGAAAGGAGGGTAAGCAGAATCAAAGCCGCCCAATCCATCATCGAACTGGCTGGCGTTACCGGCGGCCCCGCGCCGGGACGCCCCAAGTCGACGCGATCTCGCGTCACCGCCGTGTCGCCTGTTCCCGACATCATCTTGAGCCTCAGCATTCAAAGAGTACAGATTACCTTCGACCACTTCCGCTCAGGCTCACCTGCAAACCTTTGAGCAAGTCGGCTTGTCTTAATTCGATCTTTCCATGATGCACTCTTATCCAAGGCACTTTCTCAGCTTTCCAGTCCGCCAGGGCCGGCAATGGAAACCAACCCCGGGCGCGCGAGCTGATGGTAATCCGATGTTTCGGTACGTTGATGCCGATGCCCGCCCACGCCTGAATCATGGCGATCGAATTGAAACTGCGTGGATACATGTCGCCGAAAAAATCCGGACGCAAAACATAGCGTGTATGCGGATGAATTCCGAAATAGCAGGCAATCATATCCCGCCAGATACCCATCGACGGCCATTTGCTGTACTTGTTGATCTGACTGAGAAGATCGCTGCGTACACGCGACGGTTTGAGGGGTTGCGGTTCGCCGGTGAGAAGGTCGTAAAGCAGGGCATTGGTCGTCAGTGCCCACGGCTTATTCCAGCCTTTCGGATGACGAGGACTGATGGTGATGGCGTAATGATTACCCTGCCATGCATTTTTTTCAATACTGTGGATGATAAGTTTTTCACGGGCTGCATAGGGATGGGTTAACTGCGATTGCCCCGCTGCCCGAAGCATGGAGACCAGCGCCTGAAGCGCACAGGCCGCCTTGAGCCCCAGGAAGACCTGATCAGGATACCTTCGATGCAGCGTTCCAAAGCCATCAAGCGTGTTGTTGGTTCCTGTATCCGGCAGGCCCGTTCCATCGGTACTTGAATGGAGAATGTAGTTAGCCAGCGCCAGACAGAGCTTTTCATGCCGACGGAACACATCCAGCTTGCCGGTGTACCGCCAGTAAAGGGAGTTGAGCAGGATGTAATTTGAGTTTTCCTCCACCGGCATCGGCCCCAGCAGATAAACCTGCCGACTGATGATGAATCCCCCGCCTACGTCGTGCTCCATCACGCCATACTTGGGCCCGAACCAGATCAGCGGCCCCCCCGGACCGGTGCGATACGGTTTGAGGTTCGGCCAATGGTAGTAGCATTTGGCCCAGAGATTCAGCTCGCTTTTGAGGCATGCTGGCCAGAACATGACATAGAACGGCGCGAGATTGAACTCAACGTCAATCGTGCTGAAATAGCCTGTACCGCCTTCATATGAGGTGAACAGGAGTTTGCCGTCGGGTCGGTGCAGCATCCACGTCGCCCCGAGATAAACCTGAAAATTGCGTGCAATGAATGCCTTGATATCCAAAGGAAGAGCGGCGCCGGATATCACATGATCAAAAATCCGGCTGCGCAGGAGCATCGAACGCCGATGATGCCGAGCGTAATGGATGACCGAATCGATACCGGGAAAGAGCTTCTGATATTCAAACTCACACGGAGTACCGAAGTAACTCACCACGCTGCGGGTATTGACATATTGGGCAAGTATTATCCATACATGCTGCGACGCCCCCGGCGCCACTACCAGAGTGTTTTGAAAACAGGTGCAGTGATCCATGGATACCGGGGTGGACGTGCTGGCGCCGGAGAGCGCAATGGCCTGCGTCTCCGGCAGGTTTTTCGGGTATTTGTCGGTCTCCGGGCCGCGGAAGATCACATGCACGATTTTGTGCCGTTCGATGATACCTTTGGTGCGATTTGCCATCGTTGCGCCGCCTGCAGGCAGGCCCGCGAGCACCGACGCTTCAACGGCCGAGCCCGTGTGATTGTTAATGGTGCAGCGCACCAAGATAGCGGGCGCCAGACTCAATCGCAGGGCGCGGGGATAAAATGGGGAAATGAATTTCCATCGGACGCTCACGCCTTGCGGGTATTGCGTGCTGCGAAGGTCGGCGCTGGTCATGGTGCGGTGCAGGGTGAAATCCGTAATACGCACGTCCCGGTGACCAAAATCTTTTTGTGGAAGCAGCGGCAAGATGTAGCGATGCCGGTCTATCGCCACGCCCAGAAGCGCATGCGTGTAGACGCCGTCCGTCAGCGACGCACGGTTGTGTCGCGGGCCCAAACCCGCCGGTAGAAGACCAACGTGGTGGGGATAAAACTGAATGCCGAATTTTGAGCCGAATCGGTTGAGGTATTGATCCTCGTGCGGCTTCAGACGCATGGAAACCGGCGGAAGGGGCAGGGCATGCCGATATCCCACCGTAGTTGCACCACGGGCGACAAAAACCGCCGCCATCGCCGCCGAAAGTGAAACCAATCCGGCAAATATCTGCATCGCTGCCCGTTGACGATTTCCCCTGCACGGATAAAAACCCAAGCCATCCCTCACCATCTGGCCGTTTCCAAAGGCCACATACTTGAAAACATTCAGCATGAACTGTCTCATCCGTTATTTTCTCCAATTTCGCGCCGATACTGGCTCGGCGAAACGCCTATTTCCCGCCGAAAAGTCCTCGCCAGATGCCCGCCGGAAGTAAAATGCATCGCATGGGCAATCTGATCAATCTTCATGTCGCTGCGCAGAAGAGCCTTGACCCGCTCCATCCGCGCCCGCCGAATCTCTTCCCCCAATGTGCGTCCACACACCCGCCGAAACCGTATTTCCAGACTCCGGCGATTAAGCCCGACATGCGGTAAAAGCTGTTTGACACCGAAATTTTCATCCCGATGGGCACGGATATACAAAATTGCCGCCCGCACCGCCGGGTCTCCAACATGAATGACATCCGTGGAGGCACGCGCCGTAACCGACAAAGGGCGGATGGTCGCCTTCGTGGTAGTGATCGGCTGGCCGAGGATAACCTCCCGTAACATCTGAAACGCCGTTCTCCCCACCTGTTCACCCGCCTGCCGAACGCTGGAGAGGGCCGGAATGACCATGTTACACATCAGGTAGTCATCATCCACGCCGAGAACCGCTACGTCCTCCGGCACACGAAGTTTGCATGCATGTGCGCATTCAATCACGCGTATACCCCAGTCATCGCAGGCGGCGAAGATTCCGACCGGCAGCGGTAACGATCGCATCCAATCGATGAGTGTTGCCCTGGCCGAGAGAGGAAAGTCACGGCCGGGGAGAAATGTCGCCTTGGGTGCGGGGCATACGTGCACTTTCCGCGGCTGGAGCAATCGACCAAAGCCGTCGAGTCGACATTGCGTCCAGGGAGTATGGTACTGGTGGTAAAAGGCAAAATTTTCCAGCCCGATATCAATCAGGTGGCGGGCCGCCATCTCGCCAACGGCCTTTTCGTCGGTCGTGATGGTCGGGGAAGCTTCCGCACCCAACTCGTATCCGAGTCGGATATACGGGCATCCAAGTTTGTTTAACGTTTCTATTTCGGCAACGTTGCCGGCCTCAATCAGCACCCCGTGCGGCGCCCATTCCAGCAACTTTGCAATATGTTGATCTTCACCGGGGCCCACCTGGCGTCTGAATAATCGAAATTCCCATGCCCCCGGCGGCTCTCCCTGCGACGTGGCATATTCCAGCCGGGCACGCTGAATGCCTCGAATGTTGGATCGGGCATATTCGCGGTCTGCATCCAGCAAGAGAGCGATCCGTCGGCTGCCATCGCAATGTCCAGATATATCCATACCCGTACGTCCTGCTCCAGAATTACGAGACCCTGTTTTGTAACCGCTCCATTCGGGGTAGCCGCTGCGTTCGGCTTCCAAAGGGATTGTTAAGGATATAACAACGATTCGCGCAATACGCAAGACCACGTCCGATTTTTTGGGGATGTTGAGAATAGCGATGGGAGTGGGTTTATATCGCATTTCGTTCGTCGAAGAGATGCGCAAAATGGTCTATAAATACTCGCATATTGGTATTGTGGAAGGGGCTTTGAAGTGCTATGCTCTACCGGTGTCGGCGTGAGCGAGTAGATAGCCGACGACAAGGGATAACTGAGAGTTGCAAGTCAGGGAGGGCGCCGTGTGATACGGCCGCGGAATAAAGTTAGTTAGCCGGGGTGTTCCGTGTCAGTGGAAATTCGCCGAAGCCCGTGGTTTGGAAAACCGCGTGTATTGAAAACAGAGGATGGCGATTCCGCCTGTTTCCGATCTTGGACCTGTGGCGGTCAAGCTTGAAAGCTCCCGGCAGGCTGGCGTCAATATATCCTAACGGGCGCAAGTATATTGAGTTTTTAGGATTAGCTGAATCTATCGGGCAACGTGTCTGGACTTTAGCTAATCCGCTGTTATAGGAGGTTTTTCCATGGGTTTCTCAAATTCGAAGAAGACGGCCTTGGCGGTCGCGGCCTTGGCGGCTGCATTCGCCATTCCGGCGGTCGCATCGGCGACAGTGTACACTTGGACGGGAGGTGGCACTAGCGGCGACTGGAGCGACTCCGGCAATTGGGCCAATGGTACGGTCGGGAGTCCAGGCGGCACGACTTACTTCAATACTTCTAATGTCAACCAGACGAACACGTTATTGAACGTTGGCGGCAATTTCGGTGGTATTGTGGTGGGTGGTGGGGCTAACCAACCATATTCCATCACCATCAACTCGACCACAGCGCAAGAGGGCGGCTACACGGCGTTTCAGTTCCTCAATACGTTCTCGGTCCAAGATGATGGCGGCACAGGGGCCTCTTTGACGCTCAACGGCGTGGTACGCCCCTTCGCAGCTGGCAA
>JBMFVY010000030.1:0-30578 GCA_049965755.1 Phycisphaerae bacterium
GCATGCGATTCGCCACCTGATCAAGCTCGGAGAAGGTATGCGTCGTCTTGATGACAAACTGAACGGGGAAGCCGCCGGCTGATCCGGGGAGCGACGGCAGCGGAAACGCCGCAACCTGAACGCCGACCACGGACTTGAGCTTTTTATCCAGAATAGGGAGAATCTGCTGCTGAGTGACGGTTCGCTCATTCCACGGTTTAAGCAACATGCCGCCGACGAGGGTATTCTGCCCCGGCGAGACAAATGAAAATCCATTAACTTGGAATACCCTTTGAGTCTGCGGGAAGGAATCGCAGATTTTTCTGATCTGGGCCGCGTATTTGGACATGTAATGCAGGGTGGCGGTCGGCGGGCCGGTACCGGTAAAGAACAGTATCCCCTGGTCTTCCGTCGGCGCGAGTTCAGAATTGGTGCCCATGACGAGGAATGGAATACTGACAAAAAGTCCGGCGGCGGCAATGAGCACCGCAATGCGAATCTTGAGGATCGCCTCGAGCGTCATGATGTAAAAGCGGCGCACGGCATCAAATATGTGGTCCAAAAAGCTTACCAGACCATGAGGACGCGGCGGTTTGAGGAGATGGCTGCTGAGCATGGGAGAAAGCGTCAGTGCCACCACCATGGAAACCAGCACGGCAAAAACGAGTGTGAAGGCAAACTCGCTGAAGAGGGAGCCGGTGAGACCGCCCATGAGCCCGATGGGGGCAAACACGGCCGCCAGGGTTGTGGACATGACGACGATGGGACTTGCCAACTCGCGGGCACCGCGAATGGCCGCCGCCGTCGGAGTCATACCCTCTTCAATATGCCGCTGAATATTTTCCACCACGATGATCGCGTCGTCGACGACCAGACCGATGGCGAGAATGATGGCCAGCAGTGTAAGCAGGTTAATGGAAAATCCGCTGGCCTGGGCAAATGTCCCTGCACCGATAATGGATAGAGGAATCGCAATGGCCGGAATGAAGAGCGCCCGCAGCGAACCAAGGAAGAGGAAGACCACCAGCACCACGATGCCGAGCGTGATCAGTACGGTATTTTCCACATCGGCGATGGCCACTTTGATGTACGTGCTGCCGTCAAATCCGATGGTGGCATGCAGGCCGGGTGGCAGCGATTTCTTGATTTTGGCAAACATGATATGGGCGGCATGGGCAACGGCGAGATCGTTGGCATCGGGTGTGGTTTGAATGCCCATGAAAACCGCCCGCTTGCCGTTGAGCAAAACGCTGGAGTTGTAATTTTGGGCACCCAATTCCACATGCGCAACATCTTTTAGATAAATAATGGCGGAGCCGACTTTTTCCACCACCATGTTTTTGAACTCATTGACGTTTTTGAGCTGGGTTGTGGCGGTGATAACCTCGGCGATGTTCTTACCGCGGAGCCGCCCCACCGCCGAGATGCTGTTATTATTGGCGATGGCGTTATAGACGTCCGAGGGTGTGATTCCCAGTGCCGCCATTTTATTGGGCTTTAACCAGACACGGACGGCAAAGCTGTTTCCGCTGGACCCGGTGCCGGGCGGAAGGATCTGGGCCTGACTGACACCTGGAATGGATTGAATTTCCGGCTGGATGACGCGCAACAGATAGTCGTTGATCTGCTGGCCAGTGAGCCGACGGCTATAAAATGCCAGATAAATCAGTGCACGGGTATCGCCGACGGTTTCATTGACTGATGGTGACTGACTTTGGGGCGGCAACTGACTGGCCACCTGTTTGACCTTGGCCAATATCTGCGCGATGTCGGCGTTGGGGTCGGAATTCAACACCATGTTGGCGCTGATGGTGGACGTGCCTTCGGTACTCGTACCGGTCATGTAGTCGATATTGGGGGCTTGGGCGATGGCCTGCTCAAGGCGCGAGGTAATGAAGCCTTGAACCGTTGACGGGCTGGCACCCGGATAGGCCGTGGTGACCGTCACCGTCGTGCTGATGATGTTGGGATACTCCCGCACCGTCATCGTCAGCCAGGCGCGCAAGCCGACGATGAGGATGATGAGATTAATAGCGCTGGCCAGGACCCAGCGTTTTACGAATATGTCGGTAAATTTCATTCCATCAACATCCGAATTCAGGGTTTAATGGTGTTACTGATCTTGACGATAGCGCCCGGGTGAAGCTTGATCTGTCCGGCGGTAACCACCGTCTCGCCAAGTTTCACACCCGATAAGATGGCCGTCATCTGGTCACGCTCCGGCCCCACCACGACGGGCACCTGCTTGACGATTTTCTGATATTTCGCGTTTTTCGGGGTCTGTGCGGATTGAGCCGCCGAGGGCTTACTGATAATGAGATACACATAATCGCCATAGGTGTTGTAGGTGATGGCGGTATCAGGTACGACATCATAGGTATTCATTCTGCCTGTATGCACCGTTACCTCACCGAACATGCCGGGGCGGAGCAACAAATGGCGGTTTTTGAATTCCGCCTGCACCTGAATCGTCCGGGAGTTGGTATCAACGTTCGATGAGATCGCCTCAATTTTTCCGGTGAAGATAAGCTTGGGATATGCGTCAACGGAAAGCGACACCTTCCGATCTACCTTTAATTCGGGAAATTCATTCTGAGGGATATTGAAATCGGCATAGATGGGCGCCCACTTATTGATTGTAACGACAGAGGTTCCGGGTGAAAGATACTGTCCCAAACTGACCTGCCGGATGCCCAGGTAACCGGAAAATGGAGCCGTGATATCGAGTTTGGCCAACGTCGCCTTATCCTGACTGACCACGGCCTTGATATTGGCAAGCGTGGCGACGTAGGTATCGAGCTGCGACTGCGACGCGGCCTGATGGGCGATGAGCTTGCGGGTTCGATCCACATTGATTTTCGCAAGCGCTTCATTGGCTTCATCAGCGCGAAGCTGCGCCAGCTGAGTGCTGTCATCCACCTGCACGAGACGCTGACCCGCTTTTACCGGCTCTCCGGAGTGAAAATAAATGCCCGTTACATTGCCGGCGATCTGCGCGGTGATGTTGACGCCCTGCACGGCATTGAGGCTGGCGACGGCGCTGATGGTGTGTTCCCACTTCGCCTGGGTGACTTTGGCACTTGATACGGTCACGACCGGAGGCGGAAGGTGGCTGATGGCATAGGCAATCTTGGAATTTACAAAAGCCTTAAATTTGAACAGTCCCGCCAAAATGGCGAAAAAGGATAAAACCAATATCAAACCAAAAATGAAACGTGTCATTTCAATGAACTCCCATCATGGTTCTGTGCTTCGGTGGAGGGGGGTGTAAATCCGCTCTGCACCTTTTTGACGTCGACCCGCGCGGTGCCGGCGCGCTCTGCGATATGGCGATGCTTCATCAGTGCCGTCTGCATCCATTTTTGCTGGTCAGCGGATGCATCGGCTTTCGGCCACCACCCTCCACCAAGAGCGACGAATAGGCCGGCAGTGTCGGCGTAGCGCTGAGAAGCAGCCCTCACCAAGGCCAAACGCGATTGCTGATACTGCACTTCGCTGGTGAGGAGCGTGACGTAATCAATCGACCCATCCCGATATTCAAACTGTGCAAGTTTGTACGCTTTTTCGGCGGCGCGATAAGCCGCCTCATTGAAACGAAGACTTTGTGCATCATGTTTTACGGCCCGCAATGCCGTGGCCACCTGATTAAACGCATTGAGGATGGTCGACTTGTAGGAGTAAACGGCCGATTTAAGGGCATACTCGGCGGCTTTTTTATTGGCCCGAAGCGTGCCGCCATCAAAAACAGTCACGGCGAGAGAACCTGCGATTGACCAGATCAGGCTCGATGCATCGAAAAAGTGGGAGAGCCGGCCATTCTCGAAACCGATTGCACCGGTAAGCTGAATCAGGGGGTACATCTTGGCGATGGCCTCACCAACCGCGGCGTTGGATACTCGAAGCTGTGCCTCCGCCGAGAGGATGTCCGGCCGCTGATGAACCAGTATGGACGGCAGCGACACCGGTAATCTCACCGGGAGAGTAAAGGAGTAAATATCGAGCTTGGGAAGATCTGCCATCGAGGGGATGCGGCCAAGAAGCACGGCCAGGGCATTGCGCTCGGCGGAGTAGCTTTGAAGCAGCGGCGGAAGTGTCGCCTGAGTGCTGGCCAATTGGCTTTCTTGATTGACCACATCCAGATACGGTACGGCGCCGAGCCTGTACTGCTGGGTGATGATTTTGAGGATGTAACGCTGATCTTTAATGAGTCTGCGCGTTGTGCTGATTTCCGCGTGTAATTCAGCGACGGCCACTGCCGCGACTACCGTATCACCTTCAACGGTGAGATACGCTTCCTGCAGCGCATAGCGCTGGGCATCTTCCTGCGCTTTGAAGGATCGGGACACGAGCCGGTTGAGACCAAAGATATCGGGGGTATACGAAACTTCCAATTGCCCGGTGTATAGACTGAATGTGCGTGACGGACCGCCGAAGGATTCGCCGGATTGCCGCTGGCGCTCACCGCTGGTGTTAAGAGAAACCTGCGGCCAGAAGATACCCTCAACGGATTTCAGGTTTTCATAGGCCTGCGACAGATTGGATTCAGATATTTTGATACTCGGGTTATGACGGATGGCCTGCCGCACGAGATTGTTGAGGGCGTGCGAACGGAACAACTGCCACCATAATCGCTCGACGCGAGCTCCGTAGACAAACCGCTGTTTCGAGCCGGCATTTCCAGTACGAGTAACCACCTTACCGGTCGTCGTCTGTTTGCCGCCAGGGTTGTACCGATTGGTATTGGGTGCTGCCGGCACGTGTAACTTCGGCTCAAACGAGCAGCCACTTAAGGCGAGGCAAACGGTGCCTATGGCCAAACTGACGGCAAATGCTCTGGGAGTCGGCTTCAGAGTATGATTGATTTTCTCTTTCACTACGGCCCTGCTTCGACCCACTAAAGTACCCCTAAGAAGAATAATTGCGCGATCGCAACTAATTTCGCTTTAGTATAGATGTAAACTTTCACCCAGGCAATACTAACGGTTCCCGAACCCACGCAAGCCATAATACGGGCTAATTTCCACGTCAACGGGGTTATCCGTCCACCAAAGATAATAGGCGAGATAGAAGGCGGCGGTCGAATCGTTGGGGATCCATGGGCGAAGGCGTTATCGGGCGTCGACTGGAATTTGAGCGACAATTCCGTTATAGATATTTGCGTAAAAGAGCATGGTGGCTCGAAGTTTTTGGCATGCACCGGCAGGTAGGGGGTGAGATGAAATCGGAATCGACTTCGCAGGGCAGATTCGCCGATAACTTAGCTGATGGTCATTTTGGACATACACTGATGGCTGATCCGATCACCAGCATGATCAAGCGGATCAACTTACCGACTCGCTTTACGCTCGTTGCATTGGGGCTTGTGGTGGCGATCGCGGTACCTCTGTTTCAAGTTTATCGCAATGAAACGGAAAAAATGGGTATCTTGAAGGGTGAGATTACCTGGTCTCGATATGTAAGTTCCATTCTTCCGCTGATTACATCCATCGAAAATCATCAGAATGCCTGGCAGGAGCGTTCGGTCGGCGACACCCTGAAGGAGGGAGCTGTAACCCATGCCTGGCACGACATGCGGATTTCGCTGACGAGGTTTGTCAGTGCGAATCGCGTTTTGGCGCAGCGGATGGGTTTGGAATACCGGTGGAAGAACGTCACGAGGCAGATACGCTCGGTTCCCAAAAATCCGCAATATGGGCAACGAAGAGAAACGGACGAGATCGAAACGAACGCCATCATGGCGCTCTGGAGTATTTACAGCCAGGCGACGACGGAGGTCAAATTTTCAGCGGATCGTAATCCGACCATCCAACACGACGTCAGGGCACTGTCGAGTAATCTCATTGATTTAGTCGAGCAAACCAACTTGATTCGGCGTGCGATTATTATCGAGCGTTCGCACGCGTCCGTGAGTCCGCAATGGCGAGATTCCGCCATCGAGACAGCGCAGATGATTGACTGGCGGGACATCAGCTCGATCATACGAAACCTCAAGGGGCGACATCGTCCAAGAACGCCCGACGGAATGGCTCTTTTGAAGGCAGTCAATCAACTGGGCGTTGACGGCAATCAATTGCTGCATGCGGCGAGATCCGTGGCGCCGGGTGATCCAAAGTCGCTTCTCATCCTGAACCAGCGGGCGGGAACCATCAATCGGGACATTGAGCAGGTTTTTGCGCTTTCGCTCAGAAACATGCGTTCGGATTTATATGTGCGTCTTGCCCGTCTGCGATTGACGTTGCTGCTTAACATCGGTCTGGTGCTCTGCCTGATTGGCGTCGTCGGAATCATTTTTTACACGACGTATCGATCCCTCACCGGTGCGCTGCAGAAAAAGTCGCTTGCTGAACGCGATCTTCAACAACTCAATGACCTGTATGCCACGCTGAGTCAGATTAATCAGCTCGTTGCCCATCGCTGCTCACAAGATCAGTTGTTCGACGAGGTTTGCAGGATTATCACCAAGTCAACGCACTTCGAATTGGCGTTTGTCGCGATCTCCGCAGCTCGATCGCGTCAATGTCGGCTGAGCCACTGGGCGGGTTCGGCCGCTGAATATCTCCAGACGATTTCACATGCTCAACAGAAAACACTACCGGCAGGGCTTCAACCGATTGATGCCGCCCTCACGAGTCAGAGTGCCTCGGTCATTCATGATTTTCGAACCATGGGTTTTGATACGCCGTGGGCCTTTGCGTTGGATAAAGTCCACCTGCGGTCGGCGGCGGCATTTCCTCTGCTGCGGAAGGGGCATAATTTCGGAGTTTTGGCGGTTTATTCCAGTCGGCCGGACGGCTTTTCTCCGCGCGTGGTGGAGGTGCTTTCCGAAATTGCCACCAGTCTGACATTTGCCATCGAGGACGCTGATCGCGAATCGCTGCGTCGGGCGGCGGAACAGGCGCTGCGTGACTCTGAAGCCCGATATCATCTGGTCATGGAAGCGGCGGGCGACGCCATCATCCTGATGCAGAGCGACGGGCGTATTCTTGAGGTTAATCGGCGGGCCCTGGAACTGCTCGGTTATACACGCGAAGAAATGCTCACGTTGCGCGGGCAGCAGCTCTTTCCGCCGGATGTGCAAGGCGATACCACCAACCGCTACAACCGCATCATCAATACCGGTGAAACCGTTGATTCCACAACAACCATCACGCGCAAAGACCTGCGATCATTCCCGGTCGAGGCGGTGGAAAGCCGGGTCGAAATGCAGGGTAAGTATATGGTGCTGAGCATATTCCGCGATATCAGCGAGCGAAAAGCCGCCGAGGAACGCATCCATTATCTCGCCTACCACGATTCACTTACCGGGCTTCCGAATCGGACATTACTCATTGATCGGCTTGAACAGGCGATCCGCGAGGCGCATCGGCGGAATACCATGGCGGGTGTGGTGTTTATTGACCTGGATAATTTCAAGAGCGTCAATGACACGCTGGGGCATGATTTCGGCGATGAACTGCTTCAGGGGGCCGCCATGCGAATTCGCAGTGCGCTGCGATCGGAGGATACGGTGGCGCGGCTTGGGGGAGATGAATTTATTGTGCTGATCAAAGAGCCGCGTTCACCGGGCGATGTGAATCTCGTCGCGCAGAAAATTATACAGTCCATGTCGGTCCCATTTGTCATCTCGGGGCATACGTTCCATATTTCGTGCAGCATCGGCATGAGCATTTACCCCCGAGATGGCGTGGATTGCGGGGTGCTTCTGCGCACGGCCGATGAGGCACTGTATCAGGTGAAAAAGGAAGGGAAGAATCGAGCTGCGTTCCACACACCGGAGATGCACGCCGCCGCCATCGAGCATATACGCCTTGAAAATGATCTCCGCGAGGCATTGCGTAAGAATCAGTTTGTGCTTCAGTTCCAGCCGCAGGTTAACCTGCAGACCGGTAAGATCATCGGCAGTGAAGCGCTGATCCGCTGGCAACATCCTGATCGCGGATTGGTTTCGCCGATGAAATTCATACCGCTGGCGGAGGAAAAAGGACTGATCCTGGAGATCGGGGAATGGATTCTTCATGAGGCCTGCGCGCAGAATCGTCGATGGCAGATGGAGGGCATACCGATTGTGCCGGTTGCGGTGAATCTCTCCGCCCTGCAGTGCCGCGAACCGGGCCTGCCTGAAATCGTCAGAAGGGCGCTGCGCGAAACGGGGCTGGACCCCTCCATGCTGGAGTTGGAGATAACGGAGAGCACGTTGATGGCGCAGACCGAATCGCTGCGTTCACGCATGCTGGAGATAAAAGATTGCGGCATCCATTTTTCGCTGGATGATTTCGGGACCGGGTATTCAAGCCTCAGCTATCTGACCCGATTCCCCATCGATACGCTGAAAATCGACCGTACCTTTATCCGTGACATGATTGATGATCCCAAAGACTTGGCAGTTGTCGATACCATTGTGAATCTCGCGGAGAATCTGCAGCTTAAAACCATCGCCGAAGGTGTGGAAAAAATCGAGCAGATTACCCTGCTGAAACTGCTGGGATGCCATTCCATTCAAGGGTATTTTTTCAGTAAGCCGGTGCATGCTGAGGAACTGGCCAAAATGCTCAGCGCTGATGTCCGGCTGCCGACCGCACAGAGCTCCACCCCGCGGGCCATCGCAGTTTGATGGCGGATTGTAATGATGGCTCCGAACCGTATTGGCAAAGCGGCGGCGGCGACCGCATCAATCAACATTAAAGTAGCGGGCGTCGGGATGGTGCATCACGAGTGCGGAGGTGGATTGTTCCGGCTGGATCATCCAATTTTCCGAAAGCGTGCACCCGATACGGGCGGGATCAAGCAGCGCAAATAATTTTTCCTGATCCTGCAAATCCGGGCAGGCCGGATAGCCGAAACTGTAACGGCATCCGCGATAATGGCAGGCAAATAAATCCCGCATTGTCGAGCCGTCCTGATCAGCGATGCTCAGTTCCTGGCGGATACGCTTATGCCACATCTCCGCAAGTGCCTCGGCAATCTGCACACCCATGCCATGAAAATAAAGGTATTCCGTAAAATCCCCCTTTTCAAAAAGCTGCTTTTCAAAAGGGGTGATGGCGTGGCCGGCGGTGACGCACATGGCCGGAAGAACATCCATTCTGCCGCTGCTTTTGGGGGCAATAAAATCGCTCAGACACCAGAATTTGCGGTTGGACTGGCGCGGAAAATGGAATCGGAGCCACTCGGTGCGGCCGTCATCGCGGTAGACGATCAGATCATTCCCTTCGGACTGGGCGTGAAAATAACCGTAAACCACCTGCGGCGCAAAGAGTTTGAGTTCGACGGATTTCTGCTTGATGCGGCGGAAGATGGGCTGGACATGTTCCTGTGTCCAGCGGCGGAATTCATCGCGCGGCATCGTGCCGCTCTTGAACTGCCACTGCCCGCGGAACAGAGCCACTTCGTCGATGTATGGAAAGATGGATTCGACGGGAATTTCGCTCACGACGCGCACGCCCGAGAACGGGGCCTCGGGGATGGGCGCATCGGAACGAATGCCCACCGGCCCGGCCTTGACCGCCGCCGGAGCGGCCGGTGCAGGGGCTTGAGTCGCCGGGGCGGCCATCTGCCCGGAAGCACGAAGCTGTGCCGTCTCTGAATCTTCACCGGTGGCCAGCAATATTTCCAGCAGTCGGCCGGTGCCGAGGTGATCCATGATCCGCAATCCCTCGAACGCATCTTTGCCGTAAAAGAGTGGACCGGAGTAGATTCGGCGAAGGTCTGATTCCACAAACGACCGCGTTAATGCCGCCCCACCGAGGATGACGGGCGTTTTAATACCGAGACGGTTGAGTTCAATGAGATCATCCTTCATCACCATCGTGGACTTTACCAGCAGGCCGGAGAGGCCGATGGCGTCGGCATTGTATTTCCGTGCGGCCTCAATGACATTGGTGATGGGCTGTTTGATGCCGAGGTTATAAACCTTGAAGCCGTTGTTGGAGAGAATGATATCTACCAGATTTTTGCCGATATCGTGCACATCGCCGCGAACGGTTGCCAGCACCAGTGTGCCGCGGGTTGAGCCTTCAGATTTGGGCATGAAGGGCTGGAGGAAAGCGACGGCAGCCTTCATCACTTCAGCGCTCTGAAGGACAAAGGGCAGTTGCATTTTACCCGATCCGAAGAGTTCACCGACGGTCTTCATCCCGGCGAGCAGATAATCGTTGATGATGGTCAGCGCCGGATATTGTTTCAGCGCCTCCTGGAGGTGTTCATGGAGCAGTTGTTTATCGCCGTCGATGATGTGCCGCTGCAGTTTTTCCTCCAGCGGCAGATTTTCCTCAACAGAGGCATCTTTTTTCGGCGTGCCGAGGGTGCTCAGAAGTCCGAGGGGGTTGTAATCGTCGCTGCGACGGTCGTAAATGAGATCGAGCGCCCAGCGGTAATGCTCGGGATCGATGCGATTTTCCGGCAGGATTTTGCTGGAATGCACAATGGCCGAGGTAAGCCCGGCGCGGACACATTCATTAAAAAATGCACTGTTGATGACCAGTCGGGCGTAGGGCTTGAGACCGAAGGAGACGTTGGAGAGCCCCAGCGTGGTATGGCAGTTCGGAAAGCGTTTGGATATAGCCCGTATACCTTCAATCGTTTCAATGGCGAGCCGCCGCACCTCATCCTGCCCCGTCACGATGGGGAAGATCAGGGGATCGAAGTAGATATCCGTTTCCGGAATGCCGTATTTGTTCACCAGAAGATCATAAAGTCGCTCAGCGATCTGCAACTTGCGATCTGCGGTTTTAGCCATCGCTTCGGTTTTATCTTCATCGATGGTTCCGGCGACGACGGCGGCGCCATAACGCTTCAGCAGGGCGGCCATTTTGGCGAGTTTTTCCTCACCATCTTCCAGATTGATGGAATTGACGATGCACTTTCCCGGTGCCGCCTGCAGGCCCGCTTCAACCACATCCAGCTGCGTAGAATCGATCATCAGCGGGGCTGTGACTTCCTTGGCAAATCGCTGCACCACGCCGCGCATATCCGGCACGCCATCCCGCCCGACATAATCGACGCACACGTCAATGACATGGGATGATTCCTTTACCTGCTCGCGCCCCATGGCAACGAGCGTATCCCAATCCTGGGCCAGCAGCGCCTCCTTGAATTTTTTACTGCCGTTGGTGTTGGTGCGCTCACCGATGATCAGAATGGAATTATCCTGCCGGGCATCAACGGAGGAGTAAAGCGATGAAACGCCGCAGTGGGCCGCATCCGGTTTACGGCCGAAGGCTTCGCGCCGGAGGGGTTTCAGCTCGCGAATCGCATCGGCCGTGGCTTTAATATGAGCGGGCGTGGTGCCGCAGCAGCCGCCGACGATATTGACGCCGAGGTCGCGGATAAATTCAACATGGGCCTTGGCCAATTCGGTGGGCCCGAGCGGGAAATGCGTTCTTCCCTCATGCTGCACGGGAAGGCCGGCGTTGGGCTGCACGGAGATGTAGCGGGTGCAATCGCGGCTGAGCACCTCGACGTGCTGGCGCATCAGTTCCGGCCCGGTGGCACAGTTCATACCGATCACATCCACCGGCAGGGCTTCCAGCGTGGTGATGACCGCCGGCATTTCGGTTCCCAGAAGCATGGTACCGACTGTTTCCATCGTAACCTGCACCATGATCGGCACATGGATTTTCGCCTCGTGCATGGCGTCAACGGCCGCGATGACGGCGGTTTTGGCCTGCAGCAGATCAAAGCAGGTTTCAATAAGGATGACATCCACCCCCCCTTCCAGCAGGCCGAGAATCTGCTCGCGGTAGGAATCGTGCATGAGATCGAATGTGGTGTTGCCCAGCGTAATGGACTTGGTGCCCGGGCCGATCGATCCGGCGACAAAACGGGGATGCGCGGGAGTACGGGCGTTTTCCGCGGCCCGCCGGGCGAGCTGGGCCGCAGTGCGATTGATGTCGCGGCAGCGATCCTGCAGATCGAATTCTGCCAATACAATTTTACTGCCGCCGAACGTGTCGGTTTCTACTGTATGGCTGCCGGCGGCAAAATAGGATGCGTGGATGCGTTCAATGACATCGGGCCGACTGAGCACCAGCACTTCGGGGCAGTTTTCAAGATTCCAGAAATCGGCCAGCGGCAGATCCGCCTCGAATATCTGCGTTCCGAGGCCGCCATCAAAAAGCATGATGTTGTCGCGCAGGAAATCCAGAAAGGCGGGAGACGCGGACGGCACGCGGCCCGGTGACGCTTTTTCGGAGAGACTGATATCAGCAATCTGGGTGGGAGAAGCGATCATCATCGCCGCCTATCCTCCCGCCGGCGTCTGTCGGTTGGCCGTTTTGTCGCTTGGGCTCGGCGAGGCTGAGCTTTGGGCGCCGGTTTAGCAGCCGATGCGGTATGGCGCAGGCGTTTACGCTCTTTTTCCATCTCCTTGCGTTCAAACCACTGCTGAGTGGCATCGCGTTTGAGCTGCTGATATTCACGGGAACTGGCGTGTCGCAGCCACGCGACTTCCGCATCGGTCAACAGGCGGTACTCACCGGGGGAAAGTCCTTTGATGGTGAGCTTTTCCGCGATAGCGACGCGGCAGAGATCGCGCACCCGATACCCGGCCCGGGCCAGGACGCGGCGAATCTCGCGGTTGCGCCCCTCTGCGAGCCGGACTTCAAGCGTGGTAAACTGCCGATCGTTGCTGACCAATTTAATTTTGAGTCCCTCGGTGCGCACGGCCTGCCCGCGCCCCGCCGGTCCCAGCCATGCCCCTTTGCGAATTTTTTCCAAGGCACCGGGGCTCATTTTTCCATCTACCGTGACGATGTAGAGTTTCTCCACGCCGTAGCTCGGATGCGTCAGGCGGTTGGCCAGTTCGCCGTCATTGGTCATGAGCAGCAGGCCACGGGAGTCCATATCCAGCCGCCCCACCGGAAAAAGGCGTTGTGAGATCGGCTTGATGAGATCAAAAACGGTTTTTCGGCCGGACTGATCCTGCCGCGTGACGAGGATGCCGCGCGGCTTGTAGAGCAGCACATGCACCGGCTTTTCCGGCTGGATCGGCTCCAAGAGCGTATCGCCCACGGTCACCTGATCGCGAGTCGGGTCGATCATGACGGGTAATTCGCTGCGTGGCTCGCCGTTGACGCGAACCTGCCCACTGCGGATCATCTCTTCGCAATGGCGGCGCGACGCCACCCCACAATCCGCCATGAATTTCTGTAAACGCACCTGCATCGATTATTTCGCCTCGCTTCGGGCTGGCCGTGCCGGTAATCGGGCTGCAAGCACCGCACACGGACTTACCACACGCATGTAGCACGGTCGATCACCCTGCGGTTGCGCCGGAAGCAAAACGGTGTCGCCGGGCGCCAGCGCCGTGCCGCCATGTCCGGGCCAATCCAATACCGCCTGTCCGGAAAGGATGATCCACACCTGCGATTGATTATCCAATATCTCCGCGGGGAGATGCACCGAGCCTTCAGAAAAGTCGAGACGCGAAAGCGTGAAATAGTCGCAGGCGGTCAGTTCGTGGATTATCACATCTTCAAGCTGCCGAGTGCGCCCGGCGGGCGATTGGACCTCTTGGGGCCGGTCAAAATGAATGACATCGAGCGCTTCCTGAATATGCAGTGTGCGCGGTTTGCCATCGGGGCCGAGCCGATTCCAGTCAAATATCCGGAACGTGGTATCGCTCGGCGTCTGCACTTCGGCCACCAATACGCCCGCGCCCAGTGCATGCACCATTCCGGAGGGAAGAAAATGGCACTCCCCCACGCGGGCCGGAACGCTTTGCAGAATTTCAGCCGCCCGTCCGGATTCAATGGCTTTCTGAAATTGCTCTTTTGTGATGCCGGGGATCAGGCCCCTGTAGATGCGAGATCCGGGAGCCGCATCCAATACGTACCAGGCTTCGGTCTTGAGATGTGTGCCGGGGTGGGAGCGCGTATACTCAGCCGTTGGGTGAACCTGCACGGAAAGATCTTCGCGTGCATCTAGAAATTTTATCAGCAGGGGATAGTACTCCCCCGCCCGCCCCGGCAGATACGCCTCGCCTTCCTGCTGCAGAATGTCACGTAATCGGCGCCCCGCCCATGGCCCGGATGCAATCGCGCTGCTGAGCGCTCCGGATGCGTCGGCACCGATGGAATCGGTTTTTACGGAACCGGGAGGTAGATCGGCCAGTTCCCAGGATTCGCCCCATCGGGTAGATGGGGATTTGGCGGGAAGGGGTTTACCCAAAACTTTTTTCAACCGGTCGCCCCCCCAAATCCGGGGTTGGAGTATTGGTTCAAATTTCAACGGATAGGCCATAATCGATAACCTGCTTCTCATAAGATAGTATGAAAATCCCGCTTTCACGAGCATCGGCACGCCGATTTACATCATATACAGTGTAAAGGCACGCGTTCCAATTATCCTCATGCACGCCTTTAACCGCCGCCTGCCTGACGGCCATCCCGCACGGAGTATGGCACAGCCCCATATCCATAGGGCAGAGCGTTTCGGCGGGCCGCTTGCGTCCCGCCCGCCCACATACTATCATTCTATCCGGATAGACGGATTGTTCAAACAGGATTGAAAGAATGCCGGCGCCTGACAAATCCAATTCGGTCGAGCAATGGGTGCGCATCCTGCGCACACTGGCCGATCCGGTACGCATGCGCATCCTGCAATTGATGGAATCCGCGGGTCGTCCGGCCCTTCGAGTGGGTGAACTCGCCGACGCCCTGAAAATGCCCCAATCCACCATTTCACGCCATCTCAAGACGTTGCTGGAGACCGATCTGATTGAAGCCCGCCGCCAGGGAACCGCGATCCTTTACCGCCCTCATCTGAGCAAAGATATTCCCGGCCTGAAGGAATTGCGCACCGTATCGCGGAAGGTTCTGCATGATGATGATGAGTTACAGGCGGATTTATCGCGCCTGAGCCGGATATTGGAGCAGCGGCAGGAAGACGCCTTTGCTGAAACCGCACCAGAATGGGATTCGATCCGCGAGCGCTGGTTTGGAGATACCTTTCAGTATGAGGCCATGCTGGCGGCGCTGGATCCGGCGTGGATGATTGCCGATATCGGGGCGGGGACGGCGTCGCTGTCGATCAATTTGGCCCCGCATGTAAGCCGGGTCTATGCCGTCGAGCCGTCACCGGCGATGCTCAAGGCGGCGCGGCAGCGGCTCTCGGGCAGCGGACGGGATAATGTGGAAATAGTAGCCGGTGCAGTGGAGGAGATTCCCCTGCCCGAGTCGAGTGTGCACATGGCGCTGGCCTGTCTGGTGCTGCATCATGTGGCGGATACGACGCGGGCACTGGCGGAGATGTATCGCATCCTTATCCCCGGTGGCTTCATGATCATTATTGATCTGCTGCCGCACCAGATCGATTATTTCCGCGAAAAAATGGGGCACCGGTGGATGGGATTCAAACCGCAGGAACTTCAGCGGCTGGTAACGACGACCGGATTTACGGCCGCCCGCTGGCATACCCTGCCCGCCCGTACCACACGTTTGAAGGATACCGGCATTCGGGTGCCGGATATTTTTGTCATGCGAGCCACGAAGCCGCACGGTGCGACTTTGTAGGTTGGCAGATCGGTCGCCGACGTTTCGGCGGATTGTAAGTTGAAAGGAAATTTTCTGATGTCAGTTGAACATGATGTGAAGGATATGAGCCTCGCCGCCGAGGGGCGCAAGCGTATCGAATGGGCCGATAAGGATATGCCCGTGCTGCGCGCCGTGCGGGAGCGATTTGAAAAGGAAAAACCGCTGGCGGGATACCGCATGGCGGCGTGTCTGCATATCACCACGGAGACGGCCAATCTGGCCCGCGCCCTGCAGGCCGGCGGCGCTCAGCTTGCACTTTGTGCCAGCAACCCGCTTTCCACCCAGGATGACAATGCGGCATCGCTGGTAAAAGATTTCGGTATCTCCGTCTTCGCCATCAAGGGAGAAGATCGTGATACGTATTACCGCCATATGAATAAAGCGCTGGATATCAAGCCGAACGTCACCATGGATGACGGGGCCGATCTGGTCAGCCTGCTGCACGGTGAACGCAAGGATTTATCCACCAATATCGTTGCATCGATGGAAGAAACCACCACCGGCGTTATCCGGCTGCGGGCGATGGAAAAGCAGGGCATCCTGAAGTTTCCGGTCATCGCCGTCAATGACGCGCAGTGCAAACATATGTTCGATAATCGTTACGGCACCGGGCAATCCACACTCGACGGCATCATCCGGGCAACGGATCATCTCATTGCCGGGAAAAAAGTGGTGGTATGCGGCTACGGTTGGTGCGGACGGGGTGTGGCGACACGTGCCCGCGGCATGGGCGCCAACACCATCGTGACCGAAGTTGATCCGATCCGCGCTTTGGAGGCCACGATGGATGGCTTCTGGGTGATGAGCATGGAAGAAGCGGCGAAGATCGGCGATATTTTCATCACGGTCTCGGGCAATACCAGTGTGATCCGCATCGAACACTTCAAATTAATGAAAGACAACGCGGTGGTTTGCAATTCCGGCCATTTCAATGTGGAGCTGGACCTGGAATCCCTGGCCAAGCATGCGTCGAGTGTGCGTAAGCAGGTGCGGGAATTTGTGGATGAATACACCCTTCCCAACGGCCACCGCATTCAGGTTGCCGGTGAGGGGCGGCTGATCAATCTCGCAGCAGCCCATGGGCATCCGGCATCGGTGATGGATATGAGTTTTGCCGTCCAGGCGCTGGCAACGGAATGGGCGATTAAAAATAAGGCGGCGCTGAAAAAGCAGGTTCATGATGTGCCGCCGGAAGTGGATGCGTGGGTGGCACGGCTGAAATTGCAGACGATGGGCATCGCGATCGACGAACTCACGCCGCAGCAGCATAAATATCTCAACAGCCACGACATGGGCACCTGATCGGCAGGCGGCAAGTTGGAAATGGGTTGATGGGGGCCTACCGCGACGGCCCCCGTCAGCGCCTGCTGCAGACGCTACGGCCGGCGTACGCAACTCGTGCCCTTCGGACCAGAAAACGGAGGACGGCGAGGCCGGGTGGCGGCTCGCGCCGATCCGCCACCGTTAACCCCACGGCCCCCTATAATGCATGAGATATTGCACCGAATGGTTCCATTTGTTTTTATGGATGAGGTGGCGACGATGACCGAATTGATTCGACAACTGGGGTTTTCCATGGCTCAGCCGATCATGGTGATCGCGGCGATGGCTGCAGGCGCAGCGTTGCTTATGGGCGGATGTGCATCAACGCCTTCTGCAGTGACGGCGGATAAAACCGCCCACAAACCGGCCGCCGCCGCACCATCGTGGGTGGCTGGTCCGTCGGCACCGTTGCCTGAAGGTTTTCCCCCGCCCGGTCCCGTCGGTGAGGTGATCATCAAGCAATATCCCGCCTGCCGGATTGCGGTAACGAAAAGAACCGCAGGCCGGAGCGGCAGCGGCGAATTATTCATGCCGCTGTTTCGACATATTGAATCGAACCATATTGCGATGAGTTCGCCGGTGGTGATGACTTACGACAAGAATGCCAAAGGGAAGGAATCGATGGCGTCGATGGCGTTTGTCTACGGCAAGCCGACCATCGGAAAAGATGGTACGGACGGGCGGGTTACGGTGGAAAATGAACCGCCGATGCTGGTGGCGAGTATCGGTGTGCGGGGCCAATACACGGCAGCGCGATTTGAGCGGGCGGAGAAGACAGTGGTGCAATGGCTTGCCGCCCATGCAGGAGAATATCAGGCGGACGGGGAAGCTCGGTATCTGGCGTACAACAGCCCGTTTGTGCTTCCCTGGTTCAAATATGGGGAGGTGCAGATTCCAGTCAGGCGTGTAACCGGTACAGGCCGGAGCACCCGGTAATGGGATTCCGGATATCGCAGATATTCTTCTGGCTTTCGCTTTCGATTTATTTCGGCGGGCTGGCGATCCTCGGCCCGTTGGCGGCCTATGAAATATTTACGATTATTCCCAAATCCCACGCCACCGTGCCGGGGATGAGCCCCACGCTGGACCAACCCAAACAACTGGCGGGTGATGTTTTCGGACACATTCTTAAAGCCTTTAATCCGGTGGAACTCACCTGTGCCGGTATCCTGCTGGCGGCGGTGTTGTTTCAGACGGTTTTTTACCTGCGGTGGAAGAACTTCTGGAACTTGTTTCGGGTTATTCTGGTCTGCCTGATTGCCGCCGTAACACTCTTCGACCGCTTCTACACTTTTCCAAGGGTATGGCGGGATCACAAGCAATGGGTGGAGAATGCCGATCGGCATCCTGCGCAGGCGGCGGCACACCGAAAGCAGTTTGAAATCCTGCACGCCGAATCGGAACATCTGGGGGAAGCGGAATTGTTTCTGCTTTTGGCGCTGCTGCTGGTATCGGCGGCGACGACGCAGGGGCCGGAGCACCGGGCGGATGCCCCACCGACGGACAGTCGGGCAAAAGCTAAGGGCGTATAAGGAACACTGCCATGCCTCGTATGTCATTGGAAAAGCGGCGCGAGCATGCCGCGGCGATTGTCGCGATTCTTAAGTCGACCTATCCCGATGCGCATTGTGCGCTGGTACACCATAATCCGCTGGAGTTACTGATTGCCACCATCCTTTCGGCGCAGTGCACGGATGAGCGGGTGAATCAGGTGACCCCGAAACTTTTTGCGGCTTTCCCCGATGCCCGCGCGCTGGCGGAGGCTCAGGTTGGTGACATTGAAGCGATCATCCGCAGCACGGGCTTTTTCCGGGCTAAAGCCCGATCTATTTCCCGAACCGCACGGCTGTTGATGGAAAAGCATGGGGGGAAGGTCCCGGCCACCATGGCGGAGCTTACCGCACTGCCGGGCGTCGGGCGTAAAACCGCCAATGTCGTGCTGGGTAATGCCTGGGGAATTGATGAGGGGATTGTGGTTGATACGCACGTGGGGCGGCTTTCGCGGCGACTGGGATTGACCCGGCAGACTGATCCGGTGAAGGTGGAACGGGATCTGATGGAACTCATCGAACGCCGGGATTGGACGCTGATATCTCATTTAATGATTTTTCATGGCCGCCGCCGGTGCATGGCAAGACGCCCCGACTGCGCGGGGTGCGAACTTGCGGGCATCTGCCCGTCGGCACAAATCCTGAGCCGATCGCGCAAAGCTGGCCCCGCGGGAAAGAAACGGGTATAACATGAATCGATGTTATTGCATGGAGATTTGAACGATGGCAGAATCCGTTAAACCGCAGCAACTGAAAATATCGACCGAGCATGGAGACATAACCGTTGAAATGTGGCCGGACGTAGCCCCGGAGACGGTAGATAATTTTATCAAGCTGGCCAAAAAGGGATTTTACAACGGCCTGACGTTTCACCGCATCATTCCGGGTTTCATGATTCAGGGGGGATGTCCGCAGGGGACGGGCACCGGTGACCCCGGGTACAAAATCAACGCGGAATTCAGCAATCGTAAACATACCCGCGGCGTGATCAGCATGGCGCGATCACAGGACCCGAACTCCGCCGGCAGCCAGTTTTTCATCATGCATCAGGCGGCACCGCATCTGGACGGACAATACACGTGCTTTGGACAAGTAGTCTCAGGCATTGAAGTCGTGGATAAAATCGCTGCAGTTCCGCTGCGCAACAGTCAAACAGGCCAGCCAGCTCAGGCCCCCAAGATCAATTCCATTACGTTGTTATGACGGCGGGCGGTGATGGCCGATCGTGGATATGAGGCGTGATGAGAACGCTTTAACTGGGAACATCTATCCACCCGTTACGAAACAGCGTATCAGGCAAATTCGGTACCAAGGCGCTGAGCGGCCAAATCCTTTCGGGGCGCCAATGGAATAGTAACCGTCGTTTGTCGAGTTGCGGGAACTGGTTTGCAGCGGATACGCGTTTATACTCTCAGCATTGACGTTTGACCCGGCCTGGGAGACACATGGCGATTTTACGAATTGGCACTCGCGGAAGTTTGCTTGCTAAAACTCAGACGCAGATGGTTGCGGAGGCTTTGGCGAAAGCCAATCCCGGGCTGAAAACCGAATTGATCACCATCACCACTTCCGGTGATCGCCACCGCGACGGCCCGCTGCAAAATGCGGGCGGGAAAGGCCTCTTCGTCAAGGAACTCCAGCAGGCCCTCATCGAGAGGCGTATTGATCTGGCCGTCCATTCAGCCAAAGACCTGCCGGTCGGGCAGGCGTTGGGGCTGAAATTGGTCGCTACACCGGTGCGGGCCGATCCCCATGATGTCTGGATCGGGTTTAATAGAATGGCAATAGGTGAACTGCTGCATGGTGCTGTCGTGGGGACTACATCGCTGCGCCGGGCGGCCCAATTGCGTGCAAAGCGCCCCGACGTGCGTATTGAACCGCTGCGCGGCAATATTGATACCCGGCTGGATAAGGTAAGCCGAGGCGTGGTCGCGGGAACATTTCTTGCCAAAGCGGGTTTGGATCGCACCGGACTCTTGCCGAAGTCTGCCATCGCATTACCGCTGGATGAATTCATTCCGGCCGTCGGTCAGGGGACGCTGGCATTGGAGTGCCGCGATGACGATCGTACCACTGCGGCAGCCGCCGTATCGATTCATGACGCCCATACCGGAGCGGCCTTGGAGTTTGAACGAAAAGTGGTGGAAGCCTTGGCGGGTGACTGCCTTGCGCCGATCGGCGTGCTGGCCCGACCGCGGCATCTGGATCATCCGGATTCCAAGGGGTGGATATTCCGGGCGCTGATCGCCCTGCCCGACGGAAGCGAGGTTGCACGGGCGGCGATCATGAGTGAAGAGGCCCTGCCCGATGCTGCGTCATTGAAATTACTGTTGGAAACACTCCAGCGTCGGGGAGCGGCGGAAATTATGGATAAACTCCGGCTTTTGCGATAATTCATCACCCCCCTGCCATGAATCCACCGCATGTGATATAACTTGCATGTAATTCTGCATGGCGGCAGATAATGGCAGGTAGTTGTAGAAAATAAAAAGGCGTGATGAAGCAATCCATTGCGGCACAATCCACGGCTGATGATACCCCCCTTCTGATGCATTTCCCGCCGCTTTGGCGCAATCGAAACTTTTTTCTGCTTGCGACCGCCTATGTGGTATCGGTGGTCGGCGACCGGATTCATTATCTGGTGATGCTGGCACTGATGTGCTATGTGATTCTGCATGATAAAACCGAAAGCGCACAGCATTCCGCCCAGCTTAATATCGCCATGTTCATCCCGTTTCTCCTGCTGGCGCCGATCGGCGGCGCCATATCCGACCGCCTGCCACGGCGATGGGTGATGATCGGCTGCGATCTGACACGATTTGTCATTGTGATCATCGCCCGAACGGTATTACTGGTGGCCGCCTATCACAGCAGTCTGCCGGTGTGGGAACTGCTGGTGCTGCTCTTCGGATCGGAAGTGATTCTCTCAAGCTTCGGAGAGATGTTCTCGCCCGCGCGTGCCGCCATCGTTCCCAATCTGGTGCATCCGCGGGAACTGCTGCAGGCCAATTCCATTCTTTCGGTGGCGGGCACGATCAGCACGCTGGCGGGTTTTGTGCTCGGCGGAGTCCTCATCACCTTGGGCCACTACTGGCATTACGGCCTTCAGGTGGCAATGTACGCCGATGCTGCGACCTATCTGATGTCGGCGACGGCGGTTTTTTCGATGAAGCTGCAACCCGGCATGGATCGGCCCGAACCGGTCAAAGGGCACACGCATCCCGGATTAATCAGGGAACTCACCAGCGCGTGGCATTATCTGCGTTGCCATAAGCATCCGCTGCAGGCCATTACCCTGGAAGTATTGTTTTTTACGGCCAGTTCAGTCATCCTCAATTGCATGCCGGCGATTGTGACATCACGTTTCCATCTTACGGCCAGTGATTTTGCCTATTTCATGGGAGTTGCCGGGATCGGCATGATTGTCGGGGCGGCGGCGGTAAGCCGAGCGCGTAATGGAATCCCGAAGGAAGTGGGGATCGGTTGGGCGACGGTGGCGATCGGCGCGGGGATACTTATGGCCGGCCAGGCGTCGCACTGGGAGACGTTTCTGATCTGGCTGACGCTCAGTGCATCGTTCGGCGCGGTCATGTTCATCACGGTCGATACGCTGCTCCAGCGCGTGGTGCCGGACTGGGTGAGAGGACGTGTGATGGGAGCCCGGGATCTGCTGACGACGTTCGGCCTGCTTCTGCCGACCGTACCGATTGCCTTCTGGCCGAAGGTGGACACGTTTTTAATGTCGATCATTGTGGGCGTCGGCACAGCCATTCTGATCATTGGAGCAGGTCTATTGATCATTTACTACCGTCGGCAGCCGCTGCCTCTGTCGGCGGCCGCCGCCCGGCGTCTGGTCGCCGCCTATATGCAGGTGGTGCACCGGTGGCGCCGGGCCAACGCCTGCCGCATTCCGGTTCACGGGCCAGCCATTGTGGTGGGTGATCACGGCGGCGCGCTGCAGACTCTGGCTCTGGCCATCAGCAGCAAGCGACGACTGGTTCGCCTCATGATGCAGGACAAATATTTTCGGCTTCCGATTTTACGGCAGATATTCCGGCTCCTGGGGTGCATCTCCGTCAAAGAATACGGAACACGCGGCAGCAGCCTGCTCCAGGCGCTGCGAGCACTGGATCATGGACATGTCGTGGGTCTGTTTCCTGAGATATCTGCCGGTTCCGGACCGGCGGTCGGGCAGCCGCAGCTTGCGGCCGCCATGCTTGCAGCACGTACCGGAGCGCCGGTGGTTCCGGTATATATTTCGGGCATTTATCCGCACCGCTCGGTCCTTCGCGACTTATTAAAACCCGCGCGGGTGGTGGTGCATTTCGGATCGCCTATTCATTTTGACCGACGCGAGAAGGACTCCTCTTCCCGGGAGCATCTGCGTGAGGTGGCGAATGAGATTTTACAGGCGATTGAGCACATCAGGCTGCGGGTGGAAAGCACCGCGGAAAAGGGCTCGCCGACGGGTCGGTAACACGCCCCCCTGCGACTTGCGACTCTTCATCGCAGAGCCTGCATCGCCTTAAGGGCCGCGTGAATGCGGCGCTGTACCTGCGGTGGTGGCTTGGTCTCTTGGGCAGGGGTGCGGAGGCGGGATTGCAGGGCAACCGTATCCTGCAGGTCGCCGGCGGCTTTTTGAAACGCCTTGAGACGCCGCAACACGGTGTTCAATTGGGCTTCCGGCGCGGCATGGATGGCGTGCATGAATTCCAGCAGATAACGCCATTGTTTTCCGGCAATCCGGGTACGGTGAATATGATGCGGGGTGGGCTCCATATTTGACCGCCGGGTTCGCCGATCGAAACGCCGCCGGTGCCAGGCAAGCCGCAAGCGAATCGCCTTTTCCACCATCTTGGGATCAACATGCAGATCCAGGGCGCGGGTGCCGTCAACAACCCGGTGGAGTTCAGCGTCTGCGGCCGCCTGTTTCCAATAACGATTCAGTACTTTCAAAGCCTCGCGCCGCTGTTTCTGCAGCGACCGGATGATCGCTCGGCGGCGAGCGTCATCCAGATCAGCCGTCTTCCGGCCGGTTGTCTGCAGATTCTGCAGGAAGACATCAATATCCCGTATGCCACCGGCAGCCCGGCGCAATTGGCGCAGGCGTCTGATACAGTGGCGGGCGCGACGCTGCGGAATGCTGCCCGCGGCGGCAAGTATGGCGAGAGCTTCGGTGGTACGCCGGGTCGCGACACGCAGATCATGGATGATCCGCTCATCAGGATCGACACCAGCGGCGAGAAGATACCCGCGCATCAGTGAAAGCCGCCGATAGAGATGATCGGTAATCTGCCGCATGTGGGTCGGAGAAAAGCTGCGAGAATCGAGCTCCATATCGTTCGGCGAAGGGGGATGGCCTGCGGCGATGCGTGAAATCGGAGACATGCGGCTGCTCATCGGTCCATCTGCTTAAGGTTAGACAACTTCCACCAGCCGCAGCATAATCATGAATGATGGTAAAGTCCCGCGTAATTGTTAAGGCTCTCCGGCCGCCCTCCGCAGAGGCGGGGCGACCCGGCGCGACGACTCGACCGCCGTCCCGCAGTTTACCGGCCGCAAAACCAACCCGAGCCGGCAGCCCGCATGGACTCCGGCTCTGCGCTATCGACATCGGCACCAACTCACTGCATATGGTGATTGTGGAAGTGACCGCCGGACTGACGTTCCGCACGCTCAGCTCACAGAAAGAACTGACACAACTCGGACGGGATGCGTTGGTCAAGCACCTGCTGACACGATCCGCCATGAATCACACCGTGACAGTTCTGGGCCGATATCTGCGTGTGGCACGGAGCTTCGAATGCGATCAAGTACTGGCATTTGCCACCAGCGCGGTGCGCGAGAGTGTCAATGGCGGCGATTTTATTCAATTGGTCAAAGAGCAGCTCGGTCTTGACGTGCGGATTATCTCCAGTCAGGAGGAAGCACGCCTGATTTATCTGGCGGTCCGCCAAACCATTAATTTTGATCTCGGCACGGCATTGGTGGTGGATATCGGCGGCGGGTCGGCTGAATTCATTCTCGCCCAGTATGAAAAACCGCTGATGCTTGAGAGCCGTAAACTGGGTGCCAGCCGCCTGACACAGGCGTTTCTGGCTGCAGACCCACCGGCGAAATCGCAGATCAAGCGACTTCGAAAACATATTCACAAAATTCTGTCCCCGCTGGTCACGCGGATCAAGGCGATGGAGCCCGGACAGTATGTCGGCACTTCCGGAACGATGGAAAACATCGCATCCATGTGCGCGGCCCTTCACGGCCAGCAGGCGGCTCGCGGCCGGGTGGCGGGTGTGATTACCCGTGAGGACTTCGATATTATTTATCGCCGCGTCACCCGGATGTCGATGCGTCAGCGGGAATCGATTGCGGGCCTGGACCCGGCACGCGCATTTCAGATCGTCGCCGGATGCGTTCTGGTTCAGTATCTTTTTGAACAATTCAAAATCGATCGAATGGAGGTATCCGACCGGGCCATGCGCGAGGGAATGATCATCGACTATATGCAGAGCCACTGGCCGAAGGTGCGCTTGTCGGTTGAGATCATGGACCCGCGCCGGCGGAATGTGGTGGAGTTGGGACGGCGCTGCAATTTTGACGAGGCCCACGCCCGGCATGTCGCACAGCTGGCGGTATCCATATTCGACCAGCTCAGCCGTGTGCATCATCTGGACCGGCGATATCGCGAATTGCTGGAATATGCCGCCATGCTCCATGATATCGGCTGGCATATCGGCCATTCGGGGCACCACAAGCATTCCTGGTATCTGATCAAGAATGGTGATTTGGCTGGCTTTTCGCCGCGGGAAATTGACATCATGGCCGTTACCGCCCGCTACCACCGGCGGAGCATGCCTAAAAAAAGTCACGAACCGTACATGGCGCTGACGCCGGACGAACGCGAGGTGGTGGAAAAGCTCGCCGCGATGCTGCGTATTGCCGAGGCCTTGGATCGTGGACACTATCAATGTGTGGATCATGTTCAATGCTCGGCTGATCGCCGGAGTGTGCATTTCACCATCCACCACCGAAGCGACCCGGAACTGGAACTTTGGGCGGCGCGACAGAAAGCGGATATGCTGGAGAAACTCTCCGGGCGGAAGGCTGTTTTTGCCGCACGTGAACTCCGCCGGGCGGCGGGACGCAGCGGAACGTCTCGGGCGGATTAAGGAGGTGATGCCATGAAAAAAACGTTCAGGTCAATTCAGTTCATCGTGATATCCGCAGTATCCATGATGGGGCTTGCAGGGTGCAGCCGCCATTCGCCACCAACACCCAGGGGAACGACTTATCACTACATCGTGCACGGCACGATTGTTGCCCTGCCGGTAGCGGATCAGGGCCCGCCGCAATTGCAGATCAATGCCGGCCCGATTCGCCACTGGGTGCAGATGAACGGCAAGGTACGAACGATGCCCGCCATGGTAATGCCGTACCAGCTTGGCCCGGGGGTGAGTACCGCAGGCCTGAAGGTGGGCGAAAAAATCGTGTTTGATTATGAAGTGAACTGGCAGCAGGATATCGCCCAGATTACATCGGTGCGTCCCGCCGCCGCCAAACCATAAAACACAGGCGTTATCCGGAGATTTGAGGTTTTATATGTCTGATCATAACCAACAGATGAGACGGATGCGGCAGAATCCGATCCTGCGTGATATGGCAGCCGATTATGTTCTCAAACCTCAGGATTTTATTTTGCCGGTGTTTGTCCGCAACGGCGAGGATATCCGCCATCCCATCCTGAGCATGCCGGGCCATTTTCAATATTCGCCGGATGTGCTGCTGGAGGAACTCTCCGAGTGGGCGGCCATGGGCCTGCGTGGAGTTTTGCTTTTCGGCGTGGTGGATGCGGCGGACAAAGATGCTGTCGGTTCGCACGCGCATGATCCCGATAATGCGGTTTGCACCACGTTGCGAATGGTGAAGCGGGCGGGCTTGAACCTTCTACTGATGACAGATCTGTGTTACTGCGAATACACCGACCATGGACACTGCGGGCCGCTGGTCAAACCGGCGCGGGTAAAGCGCAAAGGGGGACGGATGCCCAAGGCCGCCGCAGAAGAGGGATTTGAAGGCGTCGACAACGACGCCACCGTTGAATTATTGGCCAAACAGGCCGTGGTGCATTGCGAAGCGGGATCCGATGTGGTGGCTCCGTCGGGCATGATGGATCATGCCGTGGCAGGCATCCGCAGTGGTTTGGACTCCGCCGGTTTTATTGATCGAGCCATCATGGGGTATTCGGTGAAATATGCCAGCGCATTTTACGGGCCGTTTCGTGAGGCGGCGCAATCACCGCCGCAGTTCGGCGACCGGCGCGGCTATCAGATGGACTTTCGACGCGCCACCACCGAGGCAATTCGTGAGGCTCAGCTGGATGTGGCCGAGGGAGCCGATATGGTGATGGTCAAGCCCGGCATGCCGTATCTGGATGTTCTGCGAGAGGTGAGCCGGGCCGTTTCCGTGCCGTGCGCGGTGTATCAGGTGAGCGGGGAATACGCCATGATCAAAGCCGCGGCCCAAGCGGGCTGGTTGGATGAGAGGGCGGCCGTGCTCGAATCGATGTATGCGTTTAAGCGTGCCGGTGCGGGGCCGATCATCAGCTACCATGCGGTCGATGTTGTCACCTGGCTGGCTGGCAGCCGTGCATCTGCATAAGGCGACGTATTAACTGTCTGAATCGCGCGACTTTTTAACCGACCGCGAAATATGTCACGCTTGATCTGAATCACCGGGCGGTGTTTTTCTGCGGACGGCGCTGATCATCGGTTCACCGGTGTCATAATCCAGTTGGCGCGGTTCATATTCTTCATTCTCGCGTTGGCGTGTCATACCCGTGTAATGCCACGATGCCGCGGGCGCATCCTTGCGCCAGGGCCGCCGATGCCAGTAGTAGCCGCGGAATGGATCCCGCGTGGTGTTCATCCACTCCAAAAGCCGATCATGGAGTTGATCTCGCTGCCGAGCATGCTCGGGTGAATGGATAAGATTGACCATTTCCTGCGGATCAGCCTGGAGATCGTAGAGTTCATCGGAACTCAGCAGATTCACCACCAGTTTATGCCGCCCGTCATAAATCGCCCGCATTGGCTGGAAGCCGCCGAAGCCATCATGATCCACTTCGTATCGTCCATACTCGATGAAGATGGCATCGTTGATTGGTTTGGCCGGGTCGCGGATGGTGGTCAGCATGCTGCGACCTTCAAGCGACTTGGGAAGCGGCAGGCCGAAGGCATCCATGACGGTGGGCGCTATGTCGATATGAGATGTCGGAGCGTGTGATATCACCCCGGCTGGCGCGGCGCCGGGCCAGGAGACGAGAAAGGGAATACGCGCAATTTCATCATAGGCCACCGGGCCTTTATTGGTTATGCCATGTGAATAAAGTCCATCACCATGATCAGAGGTGTAAATGACCATCGCCTCGGGCGTCAGTTCAGCGGCGACATCCAGCACGCGGCCGATTTCATGATCAACGAATGAATTACAACCCAGATAATCCGCAACATCAATCTGCCGGTTTGCGGGGTCTCCGGGAGGAAGACTTTTTGCCCATGCGACCTGATGAGCGGGTTTATTTTCCAGGGTATCGAAATGATTGCGAGTGCGGGGCCAGGCATAGTCGCGATACATCTCGCTGTACCGGGGCGGACAGAGAAAAGGATGATGCGGTTCATCGTACGACACAACCAGAAAGAAATCCTCGCCGGCGTGGTTACGAAGAAATCGTACGGCGCGGTCCGAACATCGGTGAGCATAGGTGAACTCGGCATCAACCGGGGAGCCCTGCGAAGGTGTCAGTCGGGATCGCCTGCGGTCTTCCGGCGATAGTTCGTCGATGTAACGGCGCATGTCATACCAGTAATCCGGGTCCCAGCCGTCGGCACAACGGCCCAAGCCAAAATAGTCACTGCCGTCGAGATGCCATTTGCCGATGTATCCGCAATGTACCCCGTTGTCACGGAGTCGCTGGCCGAGTGTTTTAATATTATCCCCGATCGCCATATTGTTGGCCCATGAGCCGTTGGAATGAGGCCATGTACCGGTGAAAATCGCGGCGCGGGCCGGTCCGCATACGGGCTGACAGGTGTAGGCGTTGTCAAACCGGACACCGCGCTGTGCGAGTCCATCAAGGGCGGGCGTTTTCATGGCTGGGTTGCCGTAGCAGCCGAGCATATCGGTTCTCTGAGTGTCGGTCATGATAAAAATGACCTGTCGCGGTTTGGGCATAGTTCACCTTTCTCCAGCAGAAGGGGGCGAGCCGGTGATGGCACCGTCCGCAGCGGGTGATGCGGACGGCATCCAGCCCGCAGGCTTAAGAAACCATGAAACCAGCAGCCCGGTGACGCCAATCAGGAGACAACCGTAATAAGCCAGCCGGTAATCATGATCGAGGTTCACCAGATATCCCACAGCAATGGTGGCGATGATGGTCGCAACGGCACGGGTAACCTGAATAATACCGAACACTGCGCCGCGCATATCCTCCGTCACACTTTCAAAGGTCAGTGCAAGGATGGCACTCATCTGGACGGTGTAGGCCATGAAATAGAGCACCTGCACGATCATCAGGGCATACCAGTGACGGACAAAAAATGCCATGGCACCGGCAGCCACGATCCAGAGAATAAAACTGAGGATCATCATGCGACGGGGAGTGAGGAGATCTACCAGATAACCGGCCGGCACCGCAAGCACCAGCGCGATGATCGTGCCGGGAAACATCGCCTTGCCCAGCGAACCGAGGGAAAAATGCAGCACATGAATCACATACAACGATTGAAAAAGGACCATCGTCACAGGAAACGCCAGCGCACAGGACGCGATAATGGCAACCATGGCATAGCGACGATTCTTAAAGAGAAGATGCATATGTTCGAAGGGGTTATATTTGGCCGGTGCGGGGGTATGGGTTGATTTTTCGGGCGTCATCAGAAGCAGCGGAATCGCGATAACGGTGATCACTCCCGCCGCGAGATAGGGATAAAATCCATTGATATCCGCCCAGTGCATGACGTAATAGGTCATAAATAATGTCATCAGACCGCTGATGAACATTCTCACCGCCCCGGCTGTCCCCAGCCGCCGCTGTTCGATGACGGCGGGATAGAGGGTGGTATGGGCGCTTAAATTAATTTCTTGGCATACCTGCCAGATGATAAAAACGGCGGATACGAGAGCCAGAGCCCAGAGTGTGTGATACTCCGGCTTTGAAATCCAATGCGGGAGCAGCCCAAGCAGGATGACGAAAATAACGGTACCGGATAATGAACATAGAAGAAATGGTTTACGGCGGCCGAGCCGGCTGCGAACATGGTCCGCCTTCCACGCGACATAGGGCTGAAGCGTACCACCGAGAAGGCGGTGGACATTGACCAAAATGGCGATCAGGAAGAGGTCGGTCGTGAATTTATGAAATGTTACCACGACAATGTTGAAGAAGATGAAATCATTGACATCCAGCGCCGTGCCGATGTACCCCATCAACCCCATCTTCAATGGAGTGTTATATTGCGTGGCCGTTTCAGCCATGATTGAGCCTTGTACCCTTATCCGGCCCCGCCTGACAAACCGGGGTGCACCGTAGTCGCAACAGGATGTCGACGGATTTTACACCATTCGAGCGTCGCCGACCATCCGAAACACATGGTCATCTGCCATTGCCATTGTTGCCGCCCGGTCAAGGCGGGCCTGTGAGAGTTTCTCCCCAAGGGGCGGGCGACAGGGCGTGGCGGTGAACAACGAATAATCCGGAGGATTCTGGAGCGCGGCGCTGGGTTTATCTCATCGGCCGTGTGTCGTATCCGCGACCCCGGCCCAAAGCACGTTTTGCGTATTCCCGGCACCCCTTCTGCAGGCCGGCGAATTCACCAGTGGTTTGGGCTTGGGACACAATTGGCAAAATGCATCACATGCACCGGGGGACAGGCGGGGTTCGCCCGGTGATGCCCAGGTGCGTGGCACCCGATTCTGTGGAATCAGTGCATGCCGGTCATGCGGGCGTAACGGCGGGCGGCGGAGAGCATGTACCGATTCGCCCGATAAACCGTGGTATCGTCCGCCTTCATCGCCCGGGCGACATCGGAAGCCCCAGCCAGATAGGTTGTGGCGTCTGTGCCGAGCGCCTCCGCCAAGCGGGCCGTGCGCAATGCACGGTTCACATGTCCCGAGAGCAGCAGCAAGTTCTCCTTCGCCG
>JBMFVY010000031.1:0-30418 GCA_049965755.1 Phycisphaerae bacterium
CTGTGCTTAGCTGCGGATTCATGGGCACGAGTCTGCCAGCCACCGCCGAGGGCCTGATACAGCGTGACGAGATCCGCCGAAATCGCCTGCTGGCTTTGAATCAGGGCATCCTGTGACGTATAGAGCGATTGCTGTGCGGTGAGAACATTGAGAAAGTCTGTAAGTCCGTTGCGGTACAGTTCAATGGAAAGCTTGACCGCCCGTTGATTCTGTTCAACCGCTGCCGCTAGCGCACGATAATGCGCCTGCTCACGCGTGTAGGCCACGAGGGCGGAGTCCACATCATCCAAAGCCTGAATGACGGTCTGGCGATAATTGAAAAGAGCCTGCAGGGCGACGGCCTTCTGCTGGCCGATCTGGGACTGTACCTGGCCCCAATTTAATATCGACCATGAAACACTCGGGCCGATCCCGTAGGCGAGGCTGGCGGTATTAAACCATTGCTCGGCGGTTGCGGCGGAATAGCCGAGATTGGCACTGATGGTAAATTTGGGATAAAGATTGCCCTCGGCCACGCCGACATTGGCAACCGCGGCGGCATACTGGTCAAGGGCGACGCGCACATCTGGACGGCGCAGAAGCAATTGTCCGGGCAGGCCGATGGGTACTTCCGGCGGGACGGGCGGAATAGGCTTTGGCGCATCAAGGAGTTTATCCAATGTGCCGGGCGGCATGGAGAGCAGCACCGCGATGGCATAGCTGAGCTGATGGGCCTGCGTTTCAAGTACGGGGAGCTGGCTGGCCGTAGTCGCCGCCTGCGCCTGCGCCTGCGCGACGCTTAATTCGGTGGAAATTCCGCCGCCAACCTGCTGTTTAAGAAGCGCAACGGTACGGTCCTGCGTCTGAAGATTGTTTTCAGTTATCGCAATCTGGGCCTGTATGCCGCGGAGATTGATGTAATCGCTCGCCACTTCTGATAGAAGCGTTATAAGGATGACGCGCCGATTGTCGATGGCTTCATGCAGACTGGCCCTGGCGGCCTGAATTCCGCGCCGAATCTGACCGAAAAAGTCAAGTTCCCACGTACCGTCGAGACCGGCGGAATAATTGTCAGATTCCGACGGACCGGTGGAGGTATGTCCGCGTATTAAATTTTTACTTCCTCGGCTGTGGCTGTACGACCCGACCGCGCTGACAAACGGCCCGAGATTGGCGGCAGTTGAATTGAGCACCTCGCGGGCCTGAATAATGGCCTGCCGAGCTTGTGCGAGCGAAAGATTCTGCCGGGCGGCCATGGCGATAAGGCGATTGAGCACGGGATCATGAAAACTCTGCCACCAGTGCGCCAAGTGGGCGGGTTTTGTGTCGATGACGAATGAAACCATACCGGCTTTCCGGGCGGCTTTTTCCGCGGCCATACCTCCCGCTTCAGCGGGTTTTGCGGTGGTTGGCTGCATGGCCGAGGGGCTGAAGGTTTTGGGTATCATCTGTTTGGGGGGATGAAAATTCGGCCCTACTTCGCAGCCGGTGAGGAGCAGAACGGCACCGATCATCATGCCGGAGGCTATAAGCCGCCGAGTGGCCGAGCGAGAGTATAAACCGAGCAATTTATTCATATCGTAACGCCTCAATCGGGTCCAGACGGGAAGCCTTCCACGCCGGATAATAGCCAAAGGTGATGCCCACCACCGCCGAGACCACAAATGACGCCACCACCGCCGGCATGGAGACCTGAATCGGCCAGTGGAATACTGACTGTACGGCCGTCGAAAGTAATTGTCCGATGAGAATACCCATGGCTCCACCGAAGAGGCAGAGAACGACGGCTTCAATGATGAACTGGCTGAGGATATCGGTCGGTTTGGCGCCCAGCGCCATCCGGAGGCCGATTTCCCGGGTGCGCTCGGTTACCGACACCAGCATGATGTTCATGATTCCCACGCCGCCGACGACCAGCGAGATCAGGGCCACGCCGGTGAGCAGATCGGTCATGAGGGTGGAGGTTTTTCCCAGCGCGTGCGAAATTTCGGCCAGATCACGGATATTAAAATCATCCGGCTGCCCCGGCAGCAGGTGATGCCGCTGGCGGAGAAGGGCGTTGATCTCAGCCATGGCCTGCGGCAGAGCCGCCGAATCCGGAGTGGAGACCTGTATGTTATTGACGTTGGGAAAACTGACGGGATTGGGGGTATCGGCCGCCTGCACACTGGAGACCGCCGGATAAAGATTCTGCGATGTCTGCGGATAAAGCTGGGATGGAGAAAACGTAGTGGTGGAGGACGAAGCGGCATTCTCATTCTGATTCATCAGGGCGCTGCCGGAGATGCGGTATTTCAGCGTAGTCCACGGGAGTACAACGATGTCGTCCTGATCCATGCCCACCATGTTGGCGCCCTTGCGTCTGAGGACGCCGATCACGCGCAGCGGAACTTGTTGTACGAGAATAATCTTGCCCAGCGGTTGGCCGGAGGGGAACAGAGCTTTGACATCCGTCTGCCCGAGCACGCATACTTCGTTGGCGTTGCGAACATCATCATTATTGAAAAATCGGCCGCTTTTCAATTTCCAGTCGCGCACTTTGAAGTAAGCCGGCGTGCTGCCGATGAGGAATTGCGGCACCCAATTCTGACTGCCGTGGACAAGCTGCATGCGGGCATTTACGACGGGTGCGGCCGCACTGACCGAGGGACAGTCGCGTGCAATGGCGGCAGCATCGGCTGAAGTGAGCGTGACGGCACTGCCGCCACCGAAGCTTACGCCGCCGCTTGCAGCAGCACCGGGGAAAATGATGAGCGTATTGGCACCCATGTTTTTAATGGTCTGCTTGATGGCGGCGGACGAGCCTTCACCGATCTGTACCATCGCGATCACTGATGCAATGCCGATGATGATGCCGAGGGTGGTCAGCGCCGAGCGCAACGGATTGCGCCGGAGTGCTTTGACGGATGTTACAGCGGTAGCCGTTATCGCAGGCATATCAGGTTACTCCTGCTGAAGATGACGATTGACCGACGGGCGCAAATTGCGGTGAACCGGATTCAATAAGCCCGTCCTTTATGTGGATAATACGTGTGGCATGACGTGCCACCTCGGGGGCGTGGGTGACCAGGAGAACGGTCAAATGCTGTTCGGTATTGAGTTGTTGAAACATACGGAGCACTTCTTCGCTGGTTCGTGAATCGAGGTTACCGGTGGGCTCGTCCGCCAGCAGAAGTGTAGGATTATTAATCAACGCCCGGGCAATGGCGACTCTCTGCTGCTGTCCACCGGAGAGTTGCGACGGGTGATGATCCACTCGATCCCCCAAACCCACTTTTTCGAGCATCTCAACGCCGCGCCGGCGAAGTTTCGCACCGGCCGGGGCGCCCTGGGCGTATGACATCGGTAATAGGACATTTTCAAGGGCGGTTGTGCGAGGCAGCAGATTAAAGTTCTGAAATACGAAGCCGATTTTTTCATTCCGCACTTTAGCCCGCTGCGCGACGCTCATGTTGGCAATTTCCTGGCCGTCGAGCTTGTAACTGCCGGAGGTCGGGCGGTCCAAGCAGCCGAGAATATTCATGAGCGTCGTTTTACCGGATCCCGAGGCCCCCATCAGCGCGACCATTTCGCCGCTTGCAACGGTCATCGAAACCCCTTTCAGCACCTGAACGGGACTGCCACCCAACTGGTAGGTCTTGATGATGTCTCGAACTTCAATAACGTCAGCCATGATTTCTTCCGTTGCAGGTGTCATCCATCACTTCGGTTTTTTATGCTTGAACGGTTGCGGAATAAATGGGTTCACGGCACCTGATCCGTGCGACGTGCTGTGGGACACATCGCCGATGACAACCTGCATTCCCGGCTTGACCTTATTGGACATGATCTGCGTGAAATAGTTGTTAGAGAGCCCGGTATGGACGACCAACGGTCGGACATATTTGCCATCAGCGATCCATAATGTACCGGTCGGCGTCTGAGTCAGAAGCGTCGAACTCCCACTGCCGCCTGAGGAATGCTTTTCAGGGGCTGCACCGGGGGCGATCTGCGACTGGAGCGGCACCCATCGAAGGGCGGCATTGGGAACCATGAGAACATTTTTCTTCCGGGCCACGAGAATTTCCGCCTGGGCGGTAAGATAAGGGAGTAGTTCGCCGCTGGCGTTGTTGGTATCGATGACAACGGTATAGGTGACGACATTCTGCACGACGGTCGCATTGAGCCGCACCTGCGACACAACGCCATGAAACACTTTTCCGGGCAGTGCATCCACGGTAAAGGTAACCGGCTGCCCCTTTTTAATGCGCCCGATATCCGCCTCATTGACGGATGCCCAAACCTGAATTTTTTTCAAGTTTTCCGCGAGCAGAAAAAGGCTCGGCGTGTTGAAGCTTGACGCCACGGTCTGGCCGATATCCACATCGCGATCTATCACAACACCTTTGACCGGTGAGGTAATGGTACAATACGAAAGCGTAATTTCGTCATTTTTCAGCGTCGCCTTGGCCACATTCACCGCCATCTGAGCCTGCACAATGGACGCCTTGCCGAGTGTCAGGTTGGCTTTCGCCTGCAGATAGGTGGACTTGTAGGAATCGTATTGTGTGACCGGCAATGCCATGCCCTGATTACCCAGCTTTTGCGCGCGTTTCCAGTCGGCGGCGGCATCTTCGTACGCGGCGACATAGGTCTGGTATTTTGCTTTGGCCACGGCTACATTGGCCTGCGCCTCGGCCAGTGCGGCCTTATCGGAGTCCACGCGGGCGGCATAATTAGCCGGATCAATAATTGCCAGCACCGTGCCCTTGTTGACGGGCGAGTCGTAATCAACTTCATGTCCATCCGCATCGGTGCCAAATTTGACGATGGTTCCGCTGACCTGGGCACCAACATCGACAACATTGCGCGGCTCTACCGTTCCGGTGACGCTCACCGTTGCGGAAAGATTTCCTTTACGGACGGCGGCGGTGACAAACTGCGCATCTGAATTTGTACCTTTGGTGAAAAATCGACTGGCCCACCAGCCCGCAGCAGCAATGATAAGTAAGATGACAACCCACTTAATAATCGATTTCATTCAGGCATGCTCCGCTACGAGGTTTATGTTATCGGGATGCGAGGGTTGAGTGGGCGGCGCCAGCGGGGTCTGAAATAGTTCCGCCAGTTTGAGCGCCGCGCAGAAAAGCACCCCGCGTTCTGTGGCAGTCAACAACTGAAATTTGGTTGCAATCTGTTCGCGTATGGAATTTACCGCTTGCTGGTAGATCGCGCTTCCCTGATCGGTCAGCGATACGATCGTGCGGCGCCGGTCGCGCTCGTCGGGGCGACGAGTCACCAAGCCGAGATATTCGAGATCATCCACCATTTTGGATGCCGACGAGAGTGTCACCCCGAGCACCCCTGCCGCTTCGGAAATGGAATCCGCAAGATTCTGGTACAAAACGTGCATCATGCGAAATTGACCCATTCGCAGGTCAATCTGTGGGTCTTGATTCAAATTTCGGCGGACAAACCCCATCAACTGCGGAATAACCGCCAGATATACGCCCGCCAATTGCTCGGCGTCGACGGCGGCCGTAAATGCCCGGCCGGGTGCATCAATGTCGCAGGAACTGGATGCTGGGAATGCTTGCACTTTTTAACTAACCTGAATCAAGTACACTTTAAACTCACCGATTATAGAACGCCTCCAAATGTTAAAAGTTGCAAAAGTAAAGTTTTTGTGCCCGCCGGGGATCAGAAATCCTTTTAGCCTGCCACATTGGGGGTTCAGGGCGAGATAAACTGCCGGTAGAGTTCCGCATACATCCCGCCAAGAGCGAGAAGTTGATCGTGGGTGCCGCGTTCCTTTATCCGCCCATGATCCATAACCAGGATGCAGTCACTGCCGGTAATGGTGCTCAGACGATGGGCTACGATAAATGTCGTGCGGTTTTTGACAAGTCTGGCGAGCGCCTGCTGGATAACCAGTTCGGTGTAGGTATCAATAGCGCTGGTAGCTTCATCCAGCAGAAGAATACGCGGATCGGCGAGAAATGCACGGGCGAAGCAAATGAGTTGCCGCTGCCCGAGGCTCAGCGCCCCACCGCGCTCGCCGACCTGCGATTGGAGGCCGCCGGGGAGGGATTCGAGTTGTTCTAGGCAACCGAGGTCAGACAGGGCGGCGAGCACCTGCCTATCAGACGCCTCGGGCCGGGCATAACGGATATTCTCCATGACGGTACCGGTAAAGAGGTAATTATTCTGCGAGACGATACCTAGAAACCGATGCAGATTGGCCCCTTCAACCTCCCGGATATCGATGCCGTCAAAGGTGATACGCCCCTGCTGTGGCAGATAGAACCTGCAAATCAGGCTGATGATGGTACTTTTACCGCATCCGGTATGTCCGACCAGTGATATAACCTCTCCGGGGGCGGCACGAAAGCTGACATCGTGTATGACCGGATGTGCCGAGTCGTACCCGAAAGTCACATGATCAAATACCACCTCGCCGCGAAGAGACTCGATGACGACCGGGGTCTGCACGTCGGTCACCTGCGGTTTCTCGGCTAAAAGCGTCTGCACCCGCTCGGCACAGGCCAGCGCCATCATGGTGTCATTGTAAAAATTGCCGAAATTAATAACCGGCCCCATGAACCAATCCCAGTAGACATATACGGCAATGAGCTTGCCGATATGAAATGCCGCAGATGCACCAGAGCTGCGCAAGAGCATCCACGCCCCCAGAGCGATGATGATGAGGCGTCCCAGAAAGCTGATCAATCCCAGCAGGGGCTGATAGATACCGTTGATCAGAGCGGCGTGCATGTTGTTGGCGGTGTTGACAGCCTGGAGATCGTTAAAGACATCGAGATTCTGGTATTGCCGGTTAAAGGCATTGACCACGCGCATACCGGAGATGTTTTCCGCCAGATTGGTACTCACCCGCGTCCACCCCTCGCGGGTGAGCCGCCAGGCATGGCCGATGCGACGCCGGTATAGAATATTGGTGATGTAGAGCACGGGGCCGAGCCAGAGCACGGAGAGGGCAATCCGCCAGTCCAACCACAGCATCATGGCGGCGGCGAGCAGCATCATGGCGAGATTATTAACCAGCGTATTGATGCCCCAAACGATGAAATTGCTCATCGAATCAATATCGCCGGTTCCGCGGGTGAGGATGCGCCCGAAGCGCGTGCGGTCATAATAATTCATGGATAGCCGCTGCAACTGACGGAACACTGCCGCCCGCAGGTTGAAGAGGACGCGCTGGCCGTAATAGGTGGTGTACCAGATGACCTGCCTCTGAATCAGCAGCGCCGCCCCCATGGTCAGGGCCCAGATGAAGATTGTTGTGGTGATATTCAAATACGCAACATCAGGGCGGTGCCAGCGGGAGATATTCATCGGCCGCCCGATCCACGACGCACAGTCAAGAAGCCAGGATGAAAAAATGTTCAGATGGACGCCGGGGATATCCGTATCGACCAGTTGCTGCAGGAACCGAGGTGTGATGAGTTCCAGTCCGCTCATCAACAAACCGGCCAAAGCCATGAAGAGATACCCGTTGCGGTACGGTGCCATCCATTGCCATACACCCCGGAGTATTTTTCCGTCCAGCGCCCGGTAGTCGGCTTCAAAATCCGGTTTGAATGACGCCGCCCCCTTCACGCCGGGATCATGGCGGCGACGCAGCCACGGACGGGTTTTAAGCGGGGCATCCCGGTGTTTCATGAACGCACCTCGACCGCAGGTTTTTCCACCAGTGAGGAATCAAAACCGAGAAGTTGGATGCGAGCGATATCCCGATAGTGGCCCGACTCGGCCAGCAGTTCCTGATGAGTCCCGCGCTGCGTTATAAATCCATTTTCAAGCACCAGCACCTGATCCGCAGACTTGACGGTGCTCAGTCGATGCGCGATGACAAAAAGTGTGCGATTTCGCAATAACTCGCGCAGGCTGCTGCGAATGAGCGATTCTGTACCCGGGTCAATGGCGGCGAGAGCATCGTCGAGAATCAGTATTCGCGGATCGGCCAGAATTGCCCGCGCGATGGCAATCCGCTGCTTTTGACCGCCGGAGAGCGTGGTCCCCCGCTCACCGAGGATCGTGTTATACCCCTCCGGCAGTTGCACGATAAATTCATCTGCCTGGGCGAGTTGTGCTGCACGCCGAACCAGTTCCATCGGAGCATCGGGGTGGGCGTAGCGTATATTGGCGGCAACAGAATCGGAAAACAGAAAGGTCTCCTGAAACACCACACCCACAGACCGCCGCACCGAAGCGAGTGATGTGTGTCGGATATCGGCACCGTCGATGAAGATGGACCCATGCTGCGGATCGTAAAAGCGGGCAAGCAACTGCGTGAGAGTGGTTTTTCCCGCGCCGGTCGGGCCGACCACGGCAACCATCGAGCCCGCAGGGACTTTGAAGGAAATATCCTGCAGCACCGGATTTTCCGGTTTATACCCGAACGTCACGTGCCGGAATTCCACCTCCCCTTTTCCGGGCGGAAGGTCCGGCGCACCCGGGATATCCTCGACGGTCGGTTCGGCATAGACGATTTCAAAAAAGCGTCGTGAGGAGACAATGGCCGTCTGATATTGATTGGATATCTGGTTAATCTGCTGAAGGCGTGAGAGTACAGCCCCCATCGCGATTCCAAAAACGAAAATATCGCCTGCAAAAAGTACGCCATGGACGGCCAAGATTCCGCCGATGAAAAACAGCAGCAGGTTAGCGGCCGTGGCGATACCCCGGATGGTCGGAACAAATGCCGCCCACATGCCGACAGTCTGCATGGTCTGATCGAAGAGTCGATCGGTTTTTATCTGATATTTTTTTATCTCCATATTTTCAGTGGCGAACGCCTTGACCACATGAACGCCAGCGACCGCCTCGCTGTATACACTCACCATCTGGTCGCCGGTATCCATGAGCGATTTCTGGATCGGCTGCATTTTGCAGCCGAAATAGCGGATATAGAGCAGCCAGAAGGGAATGGGGGCAAGGGCAGCGAGGCCCATCCACGGGTTGATGGCCGCGACGAGAAGGTTGTAGCCGATCACGTAGCCGATGATTTCCGCTGCCGATACGAGGGAAAGATTCATGAAAAACCGGATATTGTGCAGATCGGACAGGGCGCGATTAATGATCTGCCCGGTTGAGTGCCGATCATGAAAGCCGAATCCAAGGTGCTGCAGGCGATCGTAGGCCTGCGATCGCATGAAATAGACCATATCCATGCTCAACTTGGTGTTGGCCAGTGATCGGAGCAGATTGGTTATCGCCAGCAATATCGTGGTTATGGCCAGCAGAACGAGAAGCGATTCAACAGCTCCCAGCCCCGTCGAATTGAAGATGTTGCCTCGGGCGGCGGTATGAAGATGAGCTAAACTCCGGCCAGAAGCTTTCTTTTCGGGATATGCCAGATGACTGAGCGTATTGATGATCACTCGCGTGAGATCAACGCCAAATATCTCGAGGAAAACGGCCAACCCAACCAGCAGACAGGCCATCGCGGCGGTGTATCGCACGGGGCGGACAAATTGCAGCATCTCCCCCACAAGTTGCCGATTGCTCATCCGCTCGAGTCGGGCCAACCGACCCTGCGGATCGGCGGGCTTAGATTCAGAGTTCACTTCCATATCCTTGCCGGCTCAATTTCATCTGCGAGCCGGTCATTCAAAACCGTCACGGAGGGGTTGTCATATTTGCTTTTTCCGCCTGCGAGTAACTTCGGGCGTGCGCGTGGAAGAAACCTGCGGTGGTATTGGCGAGTTGGGCCAGAAGCGAATCTTCCACTGCGGTGTGCGTCTGCGTCATGGCCAGATTCGGAGGCACTTTGGCCGTAATCAGTTGCCCCGGCGCCGCGGTTTTAGGCCAGAGTCGCGTACCGGATTCACTCACAAGTTTGAGATACGCCTGCGCATCACCTTCTGATATCTGCTTGGCACTCAACAATCGGTTCCTAAATCGTTCAATATACAGGTAGATAACAAGATTGGCATTAAGGGCCTTGGCAATATCCGCGATGCCCATTTCCCGATAACTGACCGGATGACTTTTCATCAGGGCAATCAGGCGATAAGCCGGTATGAGATTTTTGGTAACGCCCGCCCGGTAAAGGTCCTGATTGGTAGCGGTGATCAACTGCGACATGGCGTGAATACTCAGGGGACTTACAGACGAGGAATCAACCAGAACCAGAACACGATCTTTCTTTTTGATGTGGTAGACACTCTGATCAACCCCGTTACCGGTAAGGAGATATTCCAACTGGCAGCCTCCGCAAGAGAGGAACGACAAAGCCAGCACGGTGCCAACGATCAGTCTGAAGGATGTATATTTATTTTTCATTCTGGATGCGCCGTCCATGGATAAAAACATCTCACAACCGACCGGCTGAATCGCTGCAGCGTGTTATAAAGCACGGCATTGCTGTCGGTATGGAACACCGGTTCGGGCCCGGATTTGGGCCAATATGTATTAATCAGGGTTGAGAACACACGGCCGCTGCCGGGCAGGTGAGTATTGTACACCGCGATATGCGCCTCGATGTGCCCCTGCATCAGATGCCGCGCACCGGGGGAATGGGTGTGATAGTGAACAAGTTCGATATACAGCACCCGGTCGACGCCAAAATGTTTGCCGATGGCTTTGACGGGCAGGGCATCCCACCCGGGGGTATCGTTCTGGTACGCAATAACCGCCGATGAATGAAGCAACTTGCTCTTCGGCAGATGTTTGCGAATCTCGAAACCGACAAACGATTCGACTTCCTTCCGGGCCTGCGGATAGAGAAACTCCGTCGAGCTGTCGGTATAGACGAGAATGAGAATGCTCTTTTTATTCATGCCGGTGTATTGAGCGGACACCGGTTGGCCGGCAACATCAGAAAATACACCGCCGAAAAAATTGCATCCTGCAAATGTTGAGGTCAGCAGAAGCATTAACAGCAACAGCGGACCACGACTCCAAAATCGCCGTCCATTTAATCTTTCGCGCATGCATCCGGCTCCGCAACGGGCAACATAATTCAAATTCCCAATCAGCGAGTTCTCAGGTCCGCCGCATTAATACCCGAACAACCGGGGGTACCTGAGCCACCGCTCCAACAACTGTCGCCACTCGGTCGGATACGGCAGCCCACCTCCGCGGACGGATTCATTCCGGCGTACCCGTCAGGTTAAAACGATGCCCTTACTGCATCGTTGACGGCCAACAGTGTACCGCCCAAATCTTGTATCCCCAAGACACGGCCAGTATCAAAAGGGTCCACCCGATAAGCCGATACCGCCGAAACCACAACCATGGCAGGCTCGGTCCCAACCACCGCCCCACCAGCACACCCCCCAAAGAGAGCGAAAACAACCCCAGTATCAGCAGACCAAAGATGGCACCGGCCGGTTGAGTCATAAACGCCTGAATCATCTGCCCGTGATAAAGATGGCTTACGGCGGTTGTCCAACCACAGGTGGGACACGGAATGCCATATCGGGTGTAAAAGCCGCAACGGCTCGTACCGAGTTGCCGCTCAATGCCGAGCGGGCCGTAATTGGGATTGAGCCAGCAACCGATGAACCAGATCGCACCGGTGGGTAGGGCCACCGCGAGGCATATGAGCCGGAATAGGATCGAGTTGCGAGAGCGCGACGCTGCTACAACGGCCGCAGCGTACCGACCCCATTTATAGACGATTGGAGTGCTTTCCATCATCGAATCCTTAAAATCATGTGGTGATCCTGCCAGCCGCCGACGGGGGCACCACCATTAAGACTCGATTATCCTCAGTTTTTTTTACAGGGCAATGCCGCTGCGGTCGCGTTGTAGGATTCCGGGCATTCTGGTTGAATTGCAAATTGCGTGCTGTCGCGGTTGTTTTTTTCTTGAGCGTGTATAGTCTATGTTATGATCAGCCTTGCGGTAGATTTGGCGGACTTATAGGTTGCAAATGGTTTCATTCACTAAGGCACGGTAACATGACCAATCGACGAAAATTCATGAAACTTGTATCTACTGCGGCGGTAGCATCTATAGCGGCCGCACAAACGGATTCGACTCCGCGGTCAGCGGCTGACAGTGTAAGCGCTATTTCCCGTGCAAACAAAACTGCTTTCGGCAAACATGTATATGTTTTCGATGCGGAAATGTCTGCGGCGGGTATTCATCACATCGCACGAGATATTTTCCGCAAAATGGAGTCGAATCAGTTTGCGTCCCAGGGATATGCATTACTTTTCAAACCGGGTAAATACAGGCTGAATTTTAATGTCGGCTTCTATACCGAAGTCGCGGGGTTGGGACAAAATCCCGACGATGTGCTGATTGATGGCGGCGTGAATGTCAATGCACAATGGAGTGGCGGGGCCGCCTTGGACAACTTCTGGCGGACGATCAGCAACTTTGCCTTAGTTCCTTCGGCCAGCGGTGGTGCCGCTCGCTTCGCCGTGTCGCAGGCATCGCCGATGCGTCGCATGCACGTGAAAGGCAATCTCAATCTGTTCGACGTATGGAAGTCATGTCATTGCGGCGCCGGTTATGCCAGTGGCGGGTTCCTCGCTGACACGTTGGTCGATGGTAAAGTGGTGCCCGCATCACAGCAGCAATGGTTGTCGCGCAACAGCAGGTGGGGGCTCTGGAGCAACGCCGTTTGGAATATGGTTTTCGTAGGGTGTCAGAATACTCCCGGTAACACCTTTCCCAATCCAGCCTATACGGTGGTGAATCGCACGCCCGTGATCCGTGAAAAGCCATACTTGTACGTAGACCCATCGGGCGATTTTGCGGTCTTTGTTCCGGCGATACGCCTCAATAGTAATGGGGTGTCCTGGGCTTCTGGCTCTACGCCCGGTGAATCGATCCCGATAGAGCAGTTTTATATTGCGCAATGCGAGAAAGACTCAGCTTCAAGTCTTAACCGGGCATTGGCGGACGGCAAGAACATTATTTTTACGCCGGGCACCTATCGGTTAAGTGACTCACTAAGGATCATGCGGCCCGACACCATACTGCTGGGCCTGGGTGTGCCGTCGCTGACGGCCATGACCGGTAGATCCGCCATTTCAGTTGATGACGTGAGCGGAGTAAAGATCGCGGGGCTCATTATTGATGCGGGCCCGGTCAACTCCCGTTGCCTGCTTGAAATGGGGCCGACTCAAAGTTCGGACGATCATGCCGCCAATCCCAGCTTCCTTTATGATTTGACGGTGCGCACGGCGGGGCCGGCGGCCGGCAGGAACGAGACAGGCATTATCATTAACAGCAACCATGTTGTGATGGATAACGTCTGGATTTGGCGGGCGGATCATGGCCAAGGCGTCGGCTGGACGACAAATCCGACAAAACATGGACTCGTGGTCAATGGCGATGGTGTGACCTGTTATGGACTCTTCAACGAGCACCATGAGCAATACCAGACATTTTGGAAAGGTAACGCCGGACGCGTCTACATGTATCAGTCAGAAATGCCTTACGATCCGCCTGATCAGGAATCGTGGATGGCGGGCCGGACTGATGGCTACGCATCCTACAAAGTGGCGGACACGGTGACGCAGCACGAGGCCTGGGGATTGGGAGTTTACTGTTATTTTCGTGACGCGGTCATTCAATGCGAGAGTGCCATTCAAGCCCCGGTTGCCCGCGGCGTAAAATTGCACCACCTGACAACGGTCTGGCTCAACGGAAGGAAAGGGAGTCGGATCGATCACATCGTCAATCGCATCGGTAACCCGGTCTATGCGAATGCTCCCCTGACGGCTATGCGTCAAACGTTGAAAGAGTTTGGCGGTTTGGGCTAGCGCCGCGGTTTGTTTGGATGCGTCGGCTTTTCGCCACAATCATCTCTACGATGTTTCTCGATTTTGACGCGACCCGTGATTGCTTTCATGGGCATCAGCATGGCCGGTTTACGCCGTGAGCGGATGCGATTGAATGGCGCACCGCCGCAACGCTCCACGTCAAGTTGACCGGTCATGCGCCGAAAAGCATCGGCAACGGCATGAAAGGGAAAGACATTCTCAAAGGGCATTTTGAGCCACGATCAACCCCAGCCTGTTACCGAGAGCGTCCCTCTTGGCCATCGGTCGGCGTCTGCCGCCGCGTCTCATCGGAAAATATTTTTCCATGCGAGCGATATTTTACCGATCAAATAATATCGACCGCAGGCGCGTCTGACTTTGTCCACGCCGGATTACCACTTTGGATCAGCTGACCGTTTGCTTCGTCCCAATGAAGGTGCGTGATGTCATATATACCATCCTCATACTGGTAGGTTTCCCCGTCATCCTGATAGATATCCAGATCAGCATCGGCTCCCCGGTATACCCGGATCGACGCAATCTTCTGGGGTTGGTGTGTATCAAGTATGGCGCTTCCAAAGGGAACAATCGACCCAGCGCGAACAAACAGAGGAATGACGTCGATGGGCGCGGCCGCATTGATGATTTGCCCACCGTGCAACCGTTCATTGGTCCAAAAGTTATACCAGTCGCAGCCTGACGGCAGATAAACGGGGCGGCTCGTAGCCCCCTGTTGCGTCACCGGTGCAACCATAAATGCAGGCCCGAACATGTGTTGATCAGAAATATTACTCACGTTCGGGTCGGCAGGAAAGTCCATCCATAAGGCTCGCATGTATGGAGCTCCCGTGCGGTACGTTTTATAGGCAAGAGAATAAGTGTACGGCAGCAATTGGTACCGAAAGCGAAGATATTTTTCAAGGATCGGCGTCGCCTCCTTGCCAAAGGCCCAAACCTCATTGTGTTTTCTCTCACCATGCACTCGCGTCACGGGTTGAAATACACCCCACTGAAACCACCGCACAAATAGTTCGGGGTAATCCGAATAGGCGCCAACCGTACGTTTTGCCCCATCTGGGCTAACCAGCGGCTTATGAGGGGGACGATAATAGGCATGATTCGGTGGTCGCATAAAACCGCCGATATCCGTACTCCAATAAGGCATGCCGCTGGCCGTAAAGTTCAAGCCGGCCGTGATCGATCGTCGAAGCATATCCCATGTGTCGAAGATATCGCTCGACCAGAACAATGTCCCATGCCGCTGGGCACCGAGATAGGCGGCTCGCGCCAAAATTAATACCCGCCGACTCTTGCCATAATCGCGTCGAAATCCGTCATAAATTGCCCCCGTCTCAAACAACGGGTACACATTAAAGTACCGGTTTCCCGCACCCACATATAAAAATTGATGCTCGGGACTGGTATCCGGCTCGGTTTCATCCAGCCAGATGTAACTGAAACCGTCTTTCTTGACATAGTTATTACGAATGGTGTCCCAAAACCATCTGCCCGCGTGCGGATTGGTCGCGTCAAGATTCGGGCCGGTCTGATCTCGGGCCCACCCAAAATATGGGCTGCCGTCCGCTTTTTGGATAAACCAGCCCTTCGCCTTGAGCAGCTTGTAATACCTTGAAAACGTGGCAAAATGAGGCCAGACACTTATCATCGTCTTGATACCCATGCGACCAAGCTCGCGATTCATAGCCGCCGGATGAGGCCACCGCGATGGGTCCAGATCGATATTTCCCATGACGGTGAAATTAAGGAAGTCCACCACCAGCACATCAAGTGGAAGATTTCTTTCCCGGTATCCCTTGGCCACATCCATCAATTCCTTTTGCGTTGGATATATGCACTTACTTTGTATATAGCCGTAGGCACCCTTTGGCAGCATGTGCGTAACACCCGTCAGGTGTCGATACCCGGTATATATCTCATCGACCTTATCACTGCGGATTACAAAAAACGAAATCGCGTCTCCAACCTCAGACCGCCATTCATTATTTTCGTTAATCGCCATCTTGATTGTGGTCTTCGACGCATTATCCCAGATGAATCCATAGCCTCGGCTCGAGACCATAAACGGAACCCCAACCCGCTCCCCACCCATTGCCCCGTAGCTGTGCCAGCATTTGATCAGTTGATCGCGTAAATCCAGATTGCCCAACTGATGCTGGCCCAAACCGTAATAGTGTTCGTCTGATGGCGAGTCAAAGGTGGCGGATATCCGGTAGCCGGGATCAAGCTTTCTATGGGCTTCCGTGATGTTCTCACCTGAATAGGGGCTATTCTTATACATCGACCACTTCCACAACGTCAGAAGCGTTTTCCCTTCCGGAGTCTCGATGGTGACAACATCAAATCGGAGATTATTATTGATTACAGGCTTTCGCGGCGGCCGAAGCTTATCCCTCACCTGCTGGTAGACGGGATCACGCGGCATGAGAGTCGGAGGCGGTGGGGATCCCGGCGAAACACGCACCACCAGACCGGCCGATCGCAGAACGTCAAATCCGTCTGAACCTCTGCTGTGACTCCAGCCATTGCCGGAGGGCTTGGCAATCAATCCGTACCCCGGTTGGGCCAGAGCACCATCTTTATCCAAGCTCAACGTGATTCGCACGATGTTGGCGGCGTATGGCTGCACCACGATGGTCGCGTTGCCGCGTGTCAGGACAAACCGTCCATTCTGATGCTGAAAACCCGGTTCAATTCCCCTTTGCCCAACCTTGGTACCCGCAGCAAAACCGAGGGGTGCAACTGCGTAAACGGATGCCGCGGCAAGCCCCCATATTGCTTCGCGACGTGTAACTGAGACATCTGGGAAGCTAAGGGACGTTTTCGATGGTATCAGTTTCACTTCTGCAGTACCTCCATGAACAAACTCCCAAGATACATCATCTATACCATCAATCGGCGCTCAACACCCGCCCCCAAACTGAACCCAACAGTGCCCTGCCGCGATGCCATCTTTATCGCGAACCAGTGTTACTGGTTCGCATGCGAGCCGCCGTGGGCTTTGCAGAAAGCCTCAGCCTCTTTGAGCCTCCGGGCGATGTCTGCATTCTCAAGAGCTATCATGAACATATGGCGTTCGTAGCCGTTCAATATCGTGGGTGATTGGCTCCGGCGGCCGGTATAAGCCTGATAGAGTTGGTTCATCGTCCAGTGGTCACTGCGCTGGATCGCCAGCGGCAGATTCGCTACCCCCCCTGTTGTAACATTCCCCATCGGATTTCTCGCCCAAGCATAGCGATACGCAACAGGGTCAGGAACAAATGGGCTCGAGAGCACAATCACATTCAACTGATCGCCACGGCCATTTGGATTTTTTCCATATACGGCTCTGGCGGGATAGAACCTGCGGTTGTGGCCGGCGATAGCAAAACCATGAAACGTGCCGGCATGATTGTGATAGGGAGTGACGCCCTGAGTCAGCGTCAGAATAATTTTATTGCCGGTGATCTTCATTTTTTTAATCATCGGGGGGAGCCATGGAATCTGCCGACTGTAGCCGTACTGCGTCGCCAGCGCCCAGCGTGCGATACGCAACCCCGCCGGTATTTTAATCTGCGGATGGTACCAATTCATACGGAAATCGAAGGTGCTGCAGAAGCCTATATTTTTGTCACCCGCATTGCGCATCTTGAGAAATGTACGATACTGCGCCCAACGGACGTAGCAGCCGTTATCGGCCAGACCTTCCAAGAAATGTTTATTGGTTTGCGGTGAACCATCCGTACACAGTGAAAGAATGCCGAACGGCAGATCCGGCGAATCAAATGCTTTGCGCCAGGTTGCAATCATCTTCGGGAAAATCTGTTCGTACATTTCTCCGCCGGTGGTTCTGTTACCCAGCGAATTATTAAAGCCTTGGTGCCAGATGACGCCTTTGACTCTCAGCCCTGCCATCGGGGCCAACATTCCGTCGTAGCAGGTGCCGGGGCGGTTGAAATTCTTGGCCGGCCCGGGCTGCAGAGTGGTAGGCGGATGTCCCGGCTTCGCCTTACCGATTTTGACGCGGTAATCATAAAATTTGATACGCCGCTCAAGATCAGCTTGCGGGTTATAGTCCGCGATTCTCGTCTTCCACTTTCTCAACATCGTTTCAACGGGCGCCGTATGAATGCTTTTGAGCACCGCCATGGGCGTCCAGGTTTGCAGCGTTGTTCCCCCGCGCGATACGTTGATGATTCCGATGGGTACGTGCGTGGTCATGTAAATCTGCTGTGCAAATATGAAGGCGATGGCCGAAAAGGACGCGACCGATCTCGGCGTGCACACGCGCCAGAATCCGCGGCGAAAGTGGCGATTCGACCAGCCACTCCACTGCTCAAGTTGCGGGAAATTTTTAAGGGGTTTGGTCGTATTGTTTTCAGGGATGGTCAATAGACGGATATTCTTGAAGTTGGCTGCCTCGACCGCCAAATCCCCGTTGTGTACCCCTTGGACGGGAAAATCCATGTTACTCTGTCCCCCCGCAACCCACACATCTCCAATGAGTATGTTGTCCAGCGTGACAGTTTTGCCATCACCTTGGATGACCATGGTTCTTGGCTTGTCACTCGCGGTCATGGTCGGAAAGGTGACCTTCCATGATCGGTCGGACCCGGCCCTGGCTGATCGCTTGAGCCCGGCAAAAGTTACCGTAATCTTCCGCCCCGGCGGGGCCCATCCCCATATGGCAATTGGTTTACCTCGTTGCAGCACCATGTTGGATTGAAACAGGTTGTCCACGCAAAGCCCGTTGCTCATGGCGGGCACATAAATAACATCCTTACCACGAGGTAAATTCTCTGCCCTGACTCCGGCCCATGCTCCAGTCAGTATGACCACGAGCAAGCCAACCCATACGTACAAACCTGTCGTCTTACGCATCATCAAACCCTTTCTAACGCTACCTTCAAACGCCATGCTTTCAGCCAAACATACTGGAACTGCGGCTGCAAGTCAGCCACGTCAACCTGGTGAAATCGATTTACACCGTCGGCATACGAACACGTACCAGCAAAAACAGTCTGACATCATCTCGACGACACCACAGCTTTCAGCCGTCTGAGATTTCAAAAAAAGAGAGGGCGTGCGAAACATGATGCCAATGGCCATGATCTCTAAAGAGTAATCCAAGGATCCATAACGACAACGGCCGCCATTCATCTCCCCCCAGTTCAAAAAAATGCGCCACATGAAACTTGCCCGGGATTGCGGGGCATTGGACGCGTTGTCCTGTGCTGTGATGGCCGAATAAAGTACCGGCTATCGCAGCGGCGTAAGCTCAAAGTACTTGATCGTGGCTGAGAAAAAGTTGGTGGACGCGTTAAATTTGATAACGTTACGACCCTTTTTCAGAGTTATATCAACCGGCTTTGATTTTTGCCATGCGCCATCGGTCCACTGCATCGTCATTGGAGTCGGGCGGGCAGAGTGATTGACCGTGACCGCCAAAAGTCCGGTCGGCTTTAGAACAACGATTTTAGCGGTCAAGGCATAATTGCCGGCATGAGGAGCCCGAACAATATATGTGAGCGTTGGTGCCGGGTTGACGTCGTTTTGCTTCGTCCACGGATGTACATGTCGGTAGTAATGTAACTGCAGACCACCGAGGTAACTTTTAACAAAAACAGCACCGCGAATGGTCTTTTTCGGCTGAGAGCAGGCAGCCACAGGAATATGGATGTCTCCCTGCTGATCAACTGAAATCTCATATGCGGATGATGGGACGGGTTGTGCCTCAACTTTCTCGGCAAGGGTTGGCCCATACTTCGCCATCAGTTTTTTGTAGTAATTAACGCAGGTCGGCTGCAATAGGTTCTGGAAATGATTGGGGCCATATTTGTTCAAGCTCGCCACCGGGGCATGGGAGGCGGCAACAATGGCCCGCTCTTCGCAGTCGGCCAGTGCGTACCAAAAACCGCCGGTACCCGGCACCATACCATTCGGGGCATTCTCACCAAGTGCTGCACCAATCCACTGTAATCGCAGCGCCTTCATAAATTGTTTCGGATAATGTCGCGCCTCGGTCTCCCTTTGAAAAACATCCCCACGGGTATGATCCCACCAGTTGACTGCAAAGCCCGCACTAAAAGGCGCAATCCAGCCATGGGGCGTCCATTCGGACATTGCGGCATGGCCGTCCTGCTTGACCCCCCAGACGGGAATGCCGAAGGCCCGTTCTGCCGCGCGACCGATCCAAGCTCGCATGCCGCACTCGCCGCCGCCGGCTATTCCCGCCGCCAGAAAAGTACCCGGGCACTTTTTGTATGCAAGGGGATCGCCATATTTCACATCGGTATGGACAATATCGAGATACTGTCTGTCATAGATCAGGTTGGGCTCATAATTCTTCAGTGCGTTGCGAAACCAATTCAGATCCGCATCACCATGAGGGTCATCGATGACCCAGCGATAGTCCCAAGTGGTTAAAACCGGAAAAGCGGGATCAAGCTCACCGGCAAGATACGCCTTTTCATAGTCGCGATATCGCTGCAACGGGGTATACTTCAAATTCCGATTGGAACAGAGACGCGAATTCTGGCTCAGTGCTGTGGCCAATGCCAGCCGTTGAAACATCCCGCTGTGAGCACGCTTGCTGGCGTGTTCGATCGTCTCGTATATTTTCATCGTCAGGCCATAGTTGCCATGACGGGCACCATCAGCAACCTGCATCTGGATCATAAGCTTCGGATCTGACAACAGGTGAGTAATCAACTGTTGGTTGGCGGCGGACTTCTGCGCAAATGCCGCCAGTCCTTGCGGCGTGGCTTCGGCAATGATGGATGCCTCGGCTAACTTTGCGTCCAAGGCATCGCTGGAGATCACGTTATTGGCCATGAACAACAGTGGGTTTGCTCTTTGTTGGCACCGCTCAACGTCCTTCATATAGGCGGGATTCTCGGGGTTATACGGTCTTGCGGTAGATTCAGCACGATAGTCGTGCATGAACGGATGCGTCATACCCGGGTCCATGGATGGGAGCGACTGATATATCTCGGAGCTTAAATTGGCCAGTATGCTGGAGTAATGCGCCATCAATTTTTCGCCAGCCGGCGTGAGGGGCGTTTGGCCACTCTTGGCGGCAGCGAAACCTGCCGGCCCAATGACCACGGCAGCAAGCAGCAAACTTGTAAACTTTGATTTGAATCCGCGACGCATGATAGACTCCTTCGTTAGCAGCACACCTTAAGTCTGGAAGTAGATCAGACGAAAAGAGAGTAACCAGAAAGACGTTACAAGTCAAATATCCGTTATCCGTGCGTTGCTTAAGGCTTGGGACCTCGGGCGATCTTTTACCGAAAGTCGCCTTTGCAAAAGGGCCGCTACGCAACCGGGAGGGAATTTATTCCATTTTTCAAAACCGTCAACCTAAACACACCGCCAACTTAATAACTATTCCCAGCTTGACGCCCGCAACGCCAACCCGATAGTATTGGGCAAGCCGACTGCATTTGGCATTTGGGCAACGATAGCCAAGTGTGAATAAGTCTTGGAGACGGTAAAAATGTGAGAGGTCATCGATACTGCACCTTGACACCGCGCACAATGGCGACACGGATGTGGATCGAGGAATTTGTATCCTTCAGAGCTGAACTGTTGAGTCACATTCAGCAGGCAGACTCGCTGGAAGCAGGAATCGGTTCAAAAATAGAGCCCTTGCAATGATCTTACGAAAGGATAATGTCATGACATGTGTATCAAGCCGGTGCTTCGGTTTGCGGTATACCTTTGTTGCCTTGGTCGGGATGCTATCGTCGCTGACGCTGGCCACCGCACCGGTAACCGGTGCCCCAGCTAAACATCCCCTCATCGGCCCTTTTTATACCGGCGATCCGGAGGGCTTGGTGATGATTCCTAATCCGCGAGCGACGCACCCGGTGGCTTACCGTGTCGGCATTGGTTGGGTGGTCAACGGCCACTACCAGCATGGCTATGGCCGAGTAACGGAGTTTCAATGGCATCTAAAGGCTATGCGTTGGGGGCGCAAAGATGGGATCAGTCGCATGTACTGGCTGATTGCAAAGAACAATGCGATTCATGTTGATTGGCAGCGGGTGAAGGGAAATTTGGCCGCGGTTGGATCGATATCCGTTAAACATCCTTTGCAGGTTGTACTGGAATGTGTGCCAGCGTGGAGTGGTTACGGTGCGGTTTATCGCGCTACGGCAAATAAAATAACCGGCATGCCGCAGATGGCGGGTTCAGCACTGCCGGGTTTTAATCTTTCAACACTGCGGCATGCCGATGGCATCGCCTCTGCACATAGCGCTAAATCCTTTTCCGCAGCGGTACTGCATGGCAGCGGTCCGGCGGCTGCCAAGGCTGCACCCTACGTGGGACTGATTTTTAATGTTACGCCTCAGCATCCGCTGACATTTATGGTGCAACTCACGTCCGCGCAGATCAACGGCCATAAAATCCTCGCTACTGTCCCGGAACTTGTTAAGAAGGGATGGTCGGCGTACCGCAGGTTGAGGCCATATGCTACGGGCGATTGGGGTAATTTTATCTCGCCAATCGGAACCGCCTCGGATGACGGCATTCTTTATCTGCCGCCACTCAGAAATATCTCCGGCACGATTTCGCGCGGCTGGTGTCTGCCCCAAAGCTGCATATTTTTTGAATGGGATACTTTTTTTAATTCTCTGCTGCTGTCGGTCAATGATCGCTCCGCATCCTCCTGGCTTATGCGACGGCAGCTTGCAGGTATTTTTCATTTTCAGATGCCGGACGGTTTAGTGTGTAATTATTACGATTGGCACCGGAACATAAAATCGATTGACCGCAGCGAACCGCCGGTCGCGGCGATGTGCGTGTGGCAGGAATATCAGCGCTGGCCGAACAAGCGTTTTTTGAAGGAATTTTACAAGCCGCTGGTTCGGTACCATCATTGGTGGTTTGCCATCAGTCCGCATACGCACCTGCCGCGTCGTGACGGCAATAAAGATGGTCTGCTGGAATGGGGTTCGTCGACGGGTGTCTGGCAGTGCGCCCGATGGGAAAGCGGCATGGATGATTCTCCGATGTACGTAAAAGGGAAGGTAAAGATGATGCCGTCCTCCGACACGTTTGATCTGGACGATGTGGGGCTCAGCTCGCTATGGGCCGCGGATGCCATGTATCTGTCAAAAATTGCCGCCGTCCTGGGGCATAAAAAAGCGGCGGCACATTACGAAGCGGAGCGTCGGGTAATGGCAGCACGGATCAACGCGATGTTGTGGAGTCACAAGCTGGGGATGTACTGCAATCGGTACTGGTCACGAGGCCCCGGGCATCATTTGCTGTCGCGTCGGTGGTCGCCGACTAATTTTTACCCGATGATTGCGAAGGTTCCCGATGCTGCCCGGGCGCAGCGTATGCTGGCGGTGCTTCTCAGCAGGAAATACTTCTGGGGCAAATGGGTGCTGCCGACGATATCGCGTAACAATCCGGCGTTTGTTCACCAGGAATATTGGCGTGGCGATATTTGGGGCCCAACCAATTATCTTGCGTTTCAAGGGTTGCTGAATTACGCACCTGCGCCCGTCATCCATGCTTATGCCCGCAAAAGTGTCAAGCTGTTTATGCGCAACTGGATCCGTACGGGTATATGGAGCGAGAATTATCTCGCCACCACCGGCATCGCATCGCATGACCCGCACTACGGCTGGGGTGCTCTGCTGCCGACGATCGGCCTGCAGGCGATTTGCAACATTACGCCTGACAACAAGGTGCGACTGGACGGCACGTGGAATCTCCATGCCAAGCTGTACAATATCCCCGTATGGGGCTATCGCTATGAAATCGTCGTCAAGCCGAAACTCACTGAGATGTTGCGGCATGGACATGTTGTGGCCTCGGCCGCAAACAAGGTGGAATTTCTGACATTGCCGCAGCGCCCGATGTAGTTGAGCCAACTGAGCCTGAAATTCAGGTCGCATTTCCGGCAATGAGCCGTGTCGCCATGGATATCCAGACCAGCGGTGCGAAAATCGCCCCCCGCATGCGGGACGATATAGCTTCACAACGCCGCCGTTTCCCCGATTTGGAGTCGTGCCCTGCCAGAGCCGTTGTTGTATTTTTGTCGGCGGTGGATCTCCATGAATTACCGGTACGGAGGACTGATAGCACACATCGCGAGAAGAAAGAGGAGCATGGCGAAAAAGATCACGACGATGGCACCGACGATGGACAGGGCAATTAAAAGGGCGCGGGGAAGTGGATTGCGCTGGGGAACATCTGGATTAAGGTCGTAGTCATTGGGATCAAAATTCTGGCGATCATCCGTCATATCAGTGGCAAGCCCCCCACGCGAAGTTCATACCCCGTAGCACGACGGAGTTCCTCCAATTTTAGCCGGCGCTGGTCGCGATAGAACAGATTAAACGTGTCAAAGGGAATCAGGGCCCCATCCGGTTGGGCCATGTGTACGCAGCTTCGCTTCACCGACCGGATGTCGAAATTCCACGCGTCCATAAACTGCATCACAATAATGCGAAAGACGTTGCGATACGACAAGACACTATCGAGCTTGATCTGCGGCAGACAGCAGAGTAACTGCCCGAGTGCCGCACCGGCCGACGCGGGGGAATGGTTGGTGGAAAAGGCATTGTAAACGGCGCGGATCAGATCGGAATTGCGTTCAAAAGCGATGGTGCTTCCCTCCCCCTGAAGCAGAAATTGTGGATCGACAAGCCCCGTGAGTGGTGTGATTGCATCTCCGAGCTTGAGCGCATAGGCCATCAGAATGCAGTCCGGATGGCAGGGGACGGGAATAATGTCGGAGAGACTGAAAATTCCGGACTGCTCTGCTGTAGCAGAGCGTACCTCCGAGACGGTAAGCCGACTGAGATCGGGATGATCCAGCCGGGTTCTGCCAGCAAACTGCACCGGTTGAAATGTCACGCCGCGGACGCAGGGTTGCTTGAAGGCAAAATCAATGATGGAACCGATCTGATCGTCATTAACGCCCCGAGCCACCGTGACGACCAAGGTGGTGGAAATGTCGAAGTTGTTTAATGCTTCAATGGCCTTGAGGCGGGATTTATGCAGGTTGGCTCCGCGAAGAATATGGAGCGCATTGGCATCGAGCGAATCAAACTGAAGATAAATTTCAAAACCGGGTGCATAGTCTTTCAGACGGCGGGCAAAATCCGGATCGGCAGCAATCCGCAGGCCATTGGTATTGACCATCAGGTGCTTGATGGAACGCTGGCGGGCCGCGTCGAGAACGGCGAAAAATTCGGGGTGAATGGTCGGCTCACCCCCGCTGATCTGCACAATATCGGGTTGCCCCTCATTGCGAACTACGGCATCAAGCATCCTGTTGATTTCTTCAAGTGAACGGTGCGTCGGTCGCGATGGGCCGGAATCGGCATAACAGACGGGACATTCAAGATTGCAATGATCGGTAATCTCAACCAGCGCAAGGCAACTGTGCTGTTCATGATCCGGGCAGAGTCCGCAATCGTAAGGACAGCCGTAACGAATCGGCGTGTTGAATTGCAGGGGCATCTGGCCCGGTTTGATGAATGACCGCTGCAGTCGATAAAACGCCGGATCGGTCGAAATGAGTACATTCTGCAATTTATGCTCCGGGCACCATTTGCGCATGATGATGCGTCCGTCCTGCTGAATGATTTTCGCCTCCACCTTGCGCATGCAGACGCCGCAGATGCTGGTGGTGATGTCCAAAAATAAATAATCACGGTCCGGCATGCTTCAGACCGCCGCCTGCGGCACCGGTGCCGCATCGCGAAGCGTAAATACGCGTCGGCTTACAAGCCAGTAGCTGCAATAAACCGCAAGCAGGAGTGCCAGCCACTGCACGGCGGTAAGGCCGAACCAGGTGACCGGGCGCGGTTTCAAAAAGTCGATTGCCAGCCGATATAAACCGTAGCCGGCGATGAAAAGGCGAAATCGCGAGCCCGGAGGCGACAGCTTGGGGAGGCGGGAAAGAGCGATGCCGAATATTATTAAAAACAGAATATCGTACAGTTGCACCGGCTGCCGGGGCACGCCATCGCCGAAGTTTACGCCCCAGGGGAGATGTGTCGGCAGGCCGCAGGTGCCGTCCTTTAGCCCGGTCAGGAAACAACCGATCCGACCGATTCCCATGCCGCACATCACCGGGAATACCATCGCATCACCGGTGGAGTGGCTGATTTTCAGTAATTTTTTCCCCAGTTCCACGCCTATCCAACCTCCGAGGAGCCCCCCCACAACCTCCTGGCCTCCGTGGATGAACATCCAGAGCGGGTGCTGGCGTAACAGCTCGGCGGCCTGCCAGGGACTTTGCGCCCAAGCCATGCTGCGGCTGCCGATAATTGCCCCGAGGAACAGAAATGCGATCAGCCAAAAATTCTTTTCCAGGCCGATGGGAGAGCTTTGCCCGCGGAAGCGGCTTATGACATACCAGATGATACCGACCAGAAACGCCGTCCCTTCCGCAACGGAGTGGGCAGGCAGCGCATAACCGAAGAGGTGAAAGGTGACCGGGAAGTGCATGCGTTCCTTCCTATCAAGCCTATTAAGAGGCTAACCGTGTAATTTCCCTTTTTGAGAGTCTATCGCTGCAGGCGGAGATTTCAAAGCAGGTTGATCAGAATAACGCCCAACCCTTGGGTAGACTGCAGCAACCTGGACGCTTGACCGACGTTTTCGTCGGATGGTTTTTAAGCAGACGCGATGCCCGAAGATGGAGATGTTCGGGGCGGAAACAGCAGGCGGGCGAGAAGGTGAACATTTGTGGATGGAATCTGCCGGCGAACATCTGATATGTCATTGCAGGTTGAAATGTTGTCCGTAGCCCGCGCCAGATTGCTGCATTCGCTGCCGAGAATCGTGGCAACAAAATCCGTCCCGCATTGGGTCGAGAAATCCTGCCCTACTTCAAGGGCAAGGGCATCTTTGAAGCCTCTGACTTCCGAGCCGTCGTTTGACGTCAGGCGTCGCCGGTGCGCCAAGGCCCAAGCGTCAAAGGATGGGTTCGTGAGGGCGATCTTGATTTTCCCGCTATTGGCAAGCAAGATCGCCTGCGAAAGCATTTTCGATTCCGGATACTCAACGTCGATCACACACCACCGTTCGCGATACTCTCTCGGTCCCTCCACACAAGCCTTTTCCACTGCTCTCAATGGACTGCCTCCATCGGCGCAAGTAATCGTGAATTTCAAATCATTTGCCCCACCGCGTGACTGATAGAGATTGTATAGGTACCAAAAATAATAATATTCCAAGTACCCCTCGCAAACTATCAGTATGGGGGCTCGGAAATTCTGCTGCCTGTTTATCCTTTTCACGGCTTGGGTGCTTCCTCCGTGGAGACATTGGCGCCTTCAGGTGCGGCACCACGGCCCTCATACGGCACACCGGCCAGGTATGGGCCAAAATCCGCGATGGCGCCATATTCTCCGGCGAGGTAATTGCGTTCAAACGCCTCGGTGCTGCGCGGAGCGTTCTTCCCGCGGAAGTCCGCCAGGCAGGAGAGGCGGCTTTCACCGGCGGAGTTTTTTTCGGTAAACCATATCTGATCTTTCCGCAGGAGACGGGGAGTGAGCAGCTGAGAGTAGTGCGTGGAGAAGATAAGCTGGGCGGCGGAATTATGCCGCGGATTCTGGAACCACGATATTAGCCGTTCCAGGAGGAGCGGGTGGATGTTTGTGCCGAGTTCATCGACGATCACCGCCAAACCTTTTTGTGCGGCCCGGGCGAAAATACAGAACAACACCGCAAAAAGTTGTGTGCCGGACGACTCGTCGCCCCAGTCAAACTCCACGCCGCGCTCCTGGGCCGATTTGTGCACCGATCGGACCTGCCGACGTGTGCTTGCTTCGATGAATTGGAGTGCCGCCTGCCGCGCGTTATCTCCATGGATCGGTCTGAGTTGTTCCTCCAGAGCCGCAGTCTGCGCTTCGGTCGGCGGCGAGGCTTGGGGGATGCGGATACTTTCGATCCCGATATCTGCATCTCGCAAAAAAGCCTGAAGCTGTTGGGTCAGCGGCGCATCGTCGTTGATGAGGCGGGCGAGATAGGTACTTTGGTCGATCTGCAGCGGTGAAAAGTGCAAAAATAACGAGCGCGCGGTTATGAGCTCGTAGATATCGCGCAGCACCGGCACGTTGATGTTGGCCCCACTCGACAACACCAGCGCGGTTTCGCGGGTAAATTTTCGTATCTGCTCACATGCCACACTCTCGAAATCCTTTTCACCATGAAATTCCACCGTCGTGCGGTTCTCGGTGTCTGTATAGCGCGTAAAAATTGGACGCTGCCGATTGGAGGGCAGTTCTTCGATGAGTTTTTCCTCGGCGATTCGCTGCGGCAACGCAGAAAAAGAGTATCGAAAGACGCGGCCACTCGAAGAAGGTAAAACGATCTCGAATCGGGTTGGCGCGGCCGCCAACCGCTCCGATAGCCGATGCGGCACGATGCCCGGGATCTGGTTGCCCGGGAATATCATTCCGGCCGATTGCCGGATGATATTAACAAATACCTCGCCAGCCAGAAGAAAATTGCTTTTGCCCGAGGCGTTATGGCCGAAAATGGCCGCCACTCGAACCGTCTGAGGGAAACCGGGGAGGGCGGGGATCAAGTTCTCGGTCTTTTTTCGTTCCTTACCCTTGATAAGTGAAAGGGTCTGCGCTTCGCCGAAGGATCGGAAGTTTTCGACTGTAAATTCGTAAATCATGGACTGCCCGCCCGTTCGTTAACCAGTGTCGCCCGTCCTTGGACATGCATCAAAATAACGGCTGTTATCCCCCCTCCTCAGCCAGCTCCTAATAGCATTCATAATAGATCAATCTCGGGCAAATTGCAAAAAAACTGTAATTAAAAATCGTATATAGAACATTTATCCGTTTTTTAGCCGCATAATTCCAAATATTCTGCATATTTATCTTATGAAGCTGACCGGCAAACGGCCGGCTGGGCGGCCGTACCCCAAAATCCGCGGCTTTACTCGAAATGCTTAAACCATGGGAGCGATTGCGACAAGGCGGTTAGGAATGTGCCACGGTGGCTGCCGCCGGGCACTTCCACCAGATGGATCGAATGGCTCCCCATGGCCGTTTGATAGCACGCTGCGAGTTTACCCAGCGGTACGGGGATCGCCTCATCGTCAGCGCCGTCATACATTCGCACCGGAGAAAGGAACATGGTGCGGATGGTCTGCGACCGTGCTAAAAGTTTGCCATAGGTGGAACCTGCAAAATACGCTGGATTTTGGTACGGTTTGCGGAGGTACGCCAGCAGAGGAACGCGCGGCTCTATCAGAGATTTGAATATGCGGGCAAGCCCAGCCTGGCTGTGGTAATCGCGATCATAAATTTTTCGGAAGGCTTGATAGTATTTCGGTTTGAGTACCGATGCCGCCAGCCCGGGCTTGGAATAATAATGCTGATAGGAAAAAAGCGTCAGACCCAGCAGCGTATTTTCCCAGATCGCTTCATGTTCTCGCGGGTGATAAAGCCAGCTATTGAGACCGGCAAATGGGTCATTCGGTGAAGACGCGGTAAACGTAGCGGTAACTTTGATACCGACAGACTGGAGTTTTTCCAAAAATGCAGTCGTGACCAACCCGCCCGCCGACCAACCGGCGAGAAACAGCTTGGATTGCCGGATGCCTTTACGGGCCAGAAACGCCGCGGCGGCGCGATAAAGGCCTAAACAGGCGGCTTGCTCGGCACCTTTCACTGTGTATGCCTCCGGCAACGATGAGTCTCCCATCCCGAAATAGTCGGCCGCCTCTACCACATAACCCTGCCCGGCGTATTGGGCGACCATCAGCCTCGTTTCATATGCACCGGAATATTGTGAAAAGCCGGATGGGTTGGTTTTTGAAAACGCGTACGACGGAACTTCATACTTGCCGTAGACCGTGCCGTGCTGGTAACAAACCACCGGAAAGGCATGGGTGCCGGGGATGATGGGGATCGCAATCAGGCCGGAGGCAGATGTCGGCTTGTTGTGCCATTCGGGCACCACCGCCGGGTATTGCACACGGTATACCGCGACGGGATAGCGTGCGGAGACGGCCTTGGGCCATTGGAAATTTTTGGGGCGACTGCCCGCCGGAAGAAAATTGGCCCGCTGGGGGCCAAGGATATGGTTGAGCTGCGCCATGCTGACTTTTTTGATCAGCGTGAACACGGCGCCATGAGCCTGCGCATCGGCGGCGGCCGACAAAATCAGGAGAAGAAATATTATTTGTCGCATCCATGATCCCTATTCAATGACGGCGAGATATTAAAGCAAAACGTCCAGCGAGAAGTTATGCCCGAGAGGCGAGGTTGTAAAGCAGTTCGTCGGAGTTGTTTGTCGCCAGATCGGGAGTCCGGGCTTGGTTGGCGGGTGGTAGTCTGTCCAGCGAGCACGGAACTCAACACCCCTCGAAGAAGTTTTATGGAATCGACGGCCTGATGATATCCCGTGGCGCATTTTTAATGACGAACGGGGCAATTTTTAATTGCTCGGCGGAACGGCCAACTCGTTAAAGGATGTTTTTGCCGTTGGGCTACGGACCGGCTCCGATGGCGATACGTTTACGGTGTCGGTAAGCTCTGTTCGCGGAATGGGATAGTCCGCTGCTCCGGATGCCCACCGCGTTGGCCGGGCTCATCACCGGAGCCAAGCAATCAAAATACTTGACGCCAACTTCCCTCCGAGCTAGTGTACTGTCCCATATTTAGCTTGACATATAGTACGAACTGCGGTATGGTGGTGTCATGGCGAATAAACCTGCA
>JBMFVY010000032.1:0-30055 GCA_049965755.1 Phycisphaerae bacterium
CGGCCGGCTCAATGTGTGAGTGAATCTCAGCAATATTCGGCAGGCGAGCCTTGATGCGCGATTCCAATTCGCTGACTTTGGCATGGGCGTCGGCGACCGACCAGTTCGCCGGAACGTCTACATGAAAGCTCAGATACAATCGGCCATAGATATTCTGCACATTGATCGCATGGATGGATACTTTCAACCCCTCTGCCAGTGAACGGACGACGGATGATGGATCGTCAAAACGCGGCCCCGGCTCCACATGCACCATCACATCAATGCTTTCATCCACCGCATCCGCGGCGAGTTCCACGCTCGTGGCGATGCGATGGCTTTCCTCCAGCGTGATATCCGCAGGTACCACGATAGTGGCATCGACAAACCGCTGCGAACCGGATTGCCGCGCCCGCACCCGAGGCACTTCGCTGACGCCCGGCACGCGGCGGATTGCATCCTGCAGGCGCGATTCCAGGCCGGCCGGGGCCCGATCCATTAATACATCAATACTTTGTTTGGCAAGCCGGATGGCGGCCGCGAGGATAATCAGGGCGATGAGCAGGGCGCCGACGGGATCAATCCAGAGTTTGTGGGTGAATTGATCCAGCAGCAGCGAAAGAAGCACGACCAGTGCACTGATGACATCCAGCGTGAAATGCAGCAGATTGGCCCGCAGGGCGCTGCTGCGTTTGGTGGCGTAGGATCGGACCAGCCGGATGGCGCGGTAACCGGTGATGAGCAGAACAACCACCATCAGGGCAATGGCGATCATGGTGGCGGGCGCATCGGCCAGTGGCTCCGGATGAAGCAAACGGACGATGGACGCATAGCCGATACCGGCGGCGGTGAGGATGAGAATCAGGCTCTCACCGAAGGCGGAGAGATTTTCAATTTTGCCGTGGCCGTAGTTGTGAGAAGCGTCGGCGGGCAGATCGCTGACTTTCACGGCGATGAGGGTGATGACGGCGGCGACGACATCGGCGGTGCTGTGAATGGCATCGGAAATCATGGCCAGCGAGCCGATCAGGATGCCGAGCACCAGCTTCCCGGCGGTGATCACCACGCCCGCAACCAGCGAGCCGACGGCCAGGCGCTGTTTTTCATTCACCACAACTGCATCCCCGCGTGATCATCTGCGGCGGTGAAGTTCCGATGGAACGACGCACCGCCGGATGTAGATTAGAAATGGTACGCCGCATCACCGCAAGGGTGCGGGGGAGGTGGATCAAGCCCAGCTTCATACCGCGGTATGCGGCGGAGAGCGGAAGAGAGTTACGCGGATGGAGTTGGGAACCAGCGGCACATGGAATGTGCCGGCCACCCTGAGATGATCCGAACAACGAGCAGGCACCGGCGCGATCATGGGAAAGATTCGGGCCAATGTCAGCCCGCTGCGCCCCCATGCCCACTGCGAACGTTCGCGGCTTTTGCGGTGAAAAATATTAACTTCAGATTGCCATTGACGTGGAGGAGAACTCCTGGAATCGGACGGCGTAAAAAAAAGGCCGTCGTGGTGCGCAGCCACGACGGTCGGTGAGCGAGAGAGATAATCGGAGATTTCGGCCGCGGATCAGCGGCTGAATATCCAGTCATGGCTGTTGACGGCGCCGGGCGGCACGCTGGCGAAACAGGGGGCACGCCAGGTGATGGCCTGCGTCGGGAGGTAACGAATGCTGTTGCCAAAGCCATCCTTTACATTCACCAGGCCGCGGAATGTCCGTCCGTCGGGAAGGTGGATGGTGCCGAGGACCATATTTGCAGGACGGATGAAATGGGTGATATTCGGTTCCCGCATGAAGTTGTCGGCATGGTGGTCTGAAAGACGGGCAATCTGATAGTCGACCAGAAACTGATGCAGGGGTGATCCGTTGCCATGGAGCGGGGGTAGATGATTAAATTCATCCTGATATTCGAGCAATCCCTGTTGCAGAGTGGCCAGGGTAATGCGGGTGGTGATTAAATCGCGTTTGGTCGCCGACTGCACCTTGAACCAGGCCAATACGCCGATCAGAATGACCAATCCAGCGATGACAACGGGGAGATCAGACGAGCGGAATTCGAATTTGGTTTTCATGACTCTCTCCTTGAAAAGACTCTCCGATCGGCCTTAACAGGTCCGATCAATTCCTCTGCTTACATCATAGGGCCTGGGTGAGAAATGAAAAGAAAAACTTTAGGATTTTTGCGCTGGATCGCCGCCGATAAATGAATCGGGCTTACCACGCCATCAGAGCCACACTTTTATCGGTTGGCGAGCGCGATTACTGGTTATAGCTGTAGATGTAATCGGCGGGGCCGAAGGTGGAGGTGGAGCTGGTATTGGTTTGAGCAGAGGAGAAAAGAGGGCCGAAGCTGTAGAAATAGGGGGCGTGCTGTTGACTGGGCTGCCAGTTTCCGTTTTGAAAAGTCGAGTTATTTACGACAATCGATTTCGACGGCGCAAAGGTCAGTTGGGGGATGTAGGGCGCGGGGGGCATGTATTGAATCGGGTTGCCGAAGCCGTCGAGGACGTAGATGACGCCGGTCATGGTACCCGATCCACCCGGGCCAGCGAACGGGCCGCTGACCACCAGATTCGGTGGAAGCGCGGTGAGGACATCGGGGGTCTGCTTCCAAGTTCCGCTGGGGCCGGGCGTGGCATGATCCAACTGATAGTCTTCGAGGAACTGCTTCATGGAGCTGGGGACTTGCCCTCCGCTCTTATGAGTATACCAAGTGAGCGCAGCCTGAAGATTTTTTAATTCCGTTCGGGTAAGGTTCGCCTCGGAGCTGTTTTCGACCTGGGTGCCTACGGCCAAGCCAATGCCGATCAGGATGGTGATGATCAGCAATACCACCAGCATTTCCACGAGTGTAAATGCGGGATGTTTTTTCGGGCTTGGGGATGTTGGGCGTTTCATTGGGCGTTCCTCATCTTCCGGCCATGAGCGTCGTCTTCTGAACGAGCGTTCCACGCCAATCTCCCCGACCCAGAGGATTTTACTGCTGGACAGGTGGGTTTGGATAGCCATTCGGCCGCCGCGTTATCGACTTTCCAGAGCGGCAATCATACCGGGAATGTCATGTTCCGACGCCTCCGTAAGATTTATCGTCCAGCCAATGGCCTCAAGTGCCTGGGTTGTCACCGGTCCGATGGATAATTTTGGGACGGTGCATACTTTTTGCCGCAGTTCAGGGTTTAGCATCGCGTAGAGATTTTTAGCGGTTGATGCGCTGGTAAAGGTAATCAGATGGATGCGACCGCTGTGGAAGGCTGCCAGTGCCTCGGGCGGAAGCGATTGGGGCTGAACGGTCTGGTAAATCGCAACGTCCTCGACGATTGCCCCCCCCTGCTCAAGCACGGTGCGAAGTGCAGGCCGGGCGATTTGCGCCCGCAGCAGCATGATCTTCAAGCCCGCCACATAACCGAGGTGCTGCAAAACACTCTTTGCCAATTTGTCGCTGGTAAATTCTTCCGGCATTAAATTGGCAATAATTCCAATCTCACGTAGCGCCGCGGCGGTGGAGGGTCCGACGGCAACAACGCGTCGGGGCAGAGCACGGGCATCGAGCCGGGCGTCCAAAAGGTATTGCCATGTCGCCTGCACGCCGTTGACACTGGTAAAAATCACCATGTCCATCTGCGAAAGGCGGTTAATGGCGCTGGTAACGGCTGAAGGATGGGACGGGGGAACAAGTTCGATCGTGGGGGCCTCGATGACCTGCGCGCCTAAATCCTTGAGACGCTGGGTCAGTTCTCCCGCCTGTTGACGTGTACGCGTCACCAAAACCGTTTTGCCGAAAAGCGGTTGCTGTTCAAACCAATCGAGTTCATCTCCCAGTTCGGCAACGCGACCAATAATGGTGATTGCCGGAGGGGCGATTTGCGCGGAAAAATCCGGTCGGCAGAGCTGTTCCAGTCGGCCGCGGAAGGTTTTTTGATCCGGGTGCGTGGCGCGATGGATAATGGCGGCGGGCGTCTGCGCATCGAGGCCGGCTGCAATAAGCTTGGAGGCGAGAACTGGTAATGTCTTTACCCCCATGTAAAAGACCAACGTGCCGTTGAGTTTGGCCAGGGCATCGAAATTGACGCCTGCGGTCGGGTTGGCATCCTGCTGATGTCCAGTAACGAGGGTGACGGTGCTGGTGAAATCGCGGTGCGTTACGGGGATACCGGCATAGGCGGGTCCGGCGATGCCACTGGTGATGCCTGGGATAACCCGGAACGGAACTTTGTGCGCAAAAAGATACTGCCCCTCTTCACCACCACGTCCGAAAACGTACGGATCGCCCCCTTTCAGCCGCACGACATCTCCGAATGGAAGTTTGGCGGCAGCACGGTCAGCCTGCTCATGCCATTTTTTAACCAACAGTTTGTTAATTTCATCTTGAGTCAAAGTGTGACAATTGGCTTGCTTTCCGGCGTAAATGCGTTCGGCATCACTGGGGGCATAACGCAAGAGATCCGGATTGGCCAGTGCATCGTAAATGATTACGGAACAATTTGTTATGGCATCTTTACCGGCAACGGTTATCAATCCCGGGTCTCCGGGACCGGCCCCCACAAGCAAGACTTTCGGATAGGTAGGCAAAGATAACTCCAAAACTTCCACGCCTCTTCAGGTACTACGAATTATGCCAGAAACGGGACGCGGAGGCGAATGTGGAAAATGATTTCAAGGAATAATTTTGAAGATTTCGTTCAAGCCAGGGCAGTAGTTGGCCGATACCAGTAGTGGTCGCAGTTGCAGTTTCCTCCCATAACCGAGATAGCCCGCTGTGCGTTGCAGCGGGCTATCTTTTTTATGCCACCGTGTTGAGCCGCTTCCTCTTTTCGCGATCCGATTTACCTGCCCTGACACCATCGACTCAAAGACCGAATTTTGATGGGCTATTGAGGCAGATTAAATTTCAATTTTACCGTCCGGTTTGAGCACTACCGGTTTGACGCCTTTGATACGAACATCTTCGGCGAAGACTTCTGCATTCTGGGCTATCGGGGGGAAGGTGTTGAAGTGGACGGGCATGACCCGCGGCGCCCCGATCATCTCGGCCGCAAGTACTGCATGCCCCGGCCCCATGGTGTAGTGATCACCGATGGGAAGGATGGCGATGTCCGGCTTCCAAAGTCTGCCGATCAGCGCCATGTCGCCGAAGATTGCGGTATCACCGGCGTAGTAAATCCGCCTGCCGCCGATCTCGATGACCATACCACAGGCCACTCCGCCGGCCGCTCCATCCGGGAAGGTGCTCGTATGGAAAGCAACCGTCAGCGATAACTTGCCGAAGGGGGTCGCGCAGGTACCGCCCTGATTAAGCCCCACCACATTCTTCAAGCCTCGGCTGCTGTAGTACTGAGACATTTCAACATTGCAGTAAATCGCGGCCTGGTTTTTTCCGGCGATGGCTTCGGCGTCGGCCACATGGTCGAAATGCGCATGGGAAAGAAGAATGTGCGTTGCCTTGACGGCATCGGCCTTGATATCCGAGAGCGGATTCTGATTCAGAAACGGATCGACAATCAGATGATGATCACCACTGAGAACTTCAAATGTTGAATGTCCGTGATACACAATCGATACCGACATTTAATACCTCCTTGAAAAGAACCACCGGCGTTGTTGATCTACCGTGCCAATTTTAGGCGTGAGGATCGGTGGATCAAGCGGAAAAAGCTGATGGCGCCACTGTATCCCCCATCACCCGGCGGGGGTGGTGGATGCGGAAGCGGTTGTCGTCGGGCAACCGACGAGCGGGGCGAGCGGATCGACATGAGGATTCGGAAGTGCAAAACGCTCGATCAGATGGGCGATGGTAATTTTGGCCAGAGCGCGGTGAATTCGATCCCATTGCGTCGATTTGGCCTGACGGAAGGCAATCAGGTCGTTGAGGGCCGCGTAGAAGGAGCGATCGCGCAGAATGCTTCGGCCCAATCCGTGGCAGGCGGCGATGATCAACTGAGCCCGCCGATATTGCTGCGTCGGCGTGGGCTTTTTCGCCAGCAGCAATTCGCCCAATTCATACACAACCGAGTGCGGCCAGTGACGGATGATCTGCCGGATCAAACTCGGTTGCGGCTGCACGTAGGCCGCGTGCAGCAGCACGTACATGGCGGCCTGAGCGTTCTGATCCACCAGCGGCATCTGGCTGCCGACAAAATTGATCTCTACGATGCTCTGCCGCGTGAGGGCCCGGAGGGTGCCCATTTGACTCATGAGCAGAGCGTTACGCCGGACGCGATTGGTTTCCAGAATGGGGAGTTGCGCGATGATTTCTTTGGCCGCCGTGTACTGGCCGACACGGAGCAGATCCATCGCGAGTTGCACATTCGCCTTTTCGGCGACAACCGCCATTTGAGAGCGCACGGCATAAGGGGTTGCGCCCAGCCAGGCGAGTTCATGTGCCATCGTCCAGATCGGAGCGACCAGTACGGGGTTATTAATATCGTCCGGGGCAAGGTGCCGCAGATAGGTATGCAGGGCCTTGACCGCCAGGGGCGATCCGCTGGTATGCTGGAACGTTTCCGCAAACGCCCGCAGAGCCAGCAGCCGCGCATAACCGTTGCGGTGGGTTGCGGCGGCACGGGTCAAAAGATGCCCGGCGAATACATTCCGCTGTGAATCGAGTTCCATGAGAAGTTTTTTTTCACCTGCGCCGTATTTGGCTGAAAATTGACGCCAATCGTGATGGGAATAAACCGGTTTGAATCCGGCAAAAACGTGGGCCGGTCGGCGCTGTTCCGTATCCAGATTCGGCGCCAGCGATGAGGCCTTCCATTGGGCGGGCAAAAGAGACAGTGCATCGGGCGTGAGCGAATCGCCCCGTGCGCGCATCAAGCCGCTCAAGAGTGCGGTGGTGATAAGCAGTGCGATCCATATGCGATTTCGTGTCAACACAGTCGTCACATCCCTGCAACCAATTCTGCCGTCTTTGAGTATACAGGAAATCCGCCGGAGTCAGCAGCCGCCGATGAGTATCTCCCGAATTTTCGCGGTGCTGGCCAGGCTTTAGAAGTTTGTGAAATATCCGGACTATAATCAGGGCAGTAAATCTTAAGGAGTCGCCGGCACCATGCATTACCGCTACAGCGAATACGACGGAGAACCATTTCCGACACCGGAAAGCCTCTGGCCCTACGACAAGGTTTTTGATTTTATTCTCGCCTATGGCGAAGACGCCATCGATGCGCTCAATGAGCTTGGAGAAGATCAGGCGGAGTTACTGGAACAATTGATGCAGGACGGACTGCTGGAGAAGGCCGCCGGGAGATACCGGCTCACTCCGCGGGCGGTCAATCAGATGCAGCGGCGTGCACTGATGGAAATATTCGCCAATCTGCCCCGCACCGGGCGCGACGGGCACCCGACAGCCAATGCGGGTGCGGGGGCGGAACGGCTGGAAGGCACCCGCCCCTATCAGTTCGGCGACCCGGTGAGCGAACTGGACCTGCATCAATCGCTGCGAAACGCCATGGCGGAGAAAGCCAAAACCCCCGGCTCCCCCCTGCTGCCGATTGACTTTCAGGAGAACCATCTGGAGATGCACCTCCATGAGGGAACCACGAGTTGTGCGCTTTGCATTTTAATTGATATGTCGGGCAGCATGATGCGTTACGGTCGATTTATTGCCGCCAAGAAAGTGGCGATGGGCCTCAGTGCCCTGGTGCAGCAGCGATTTCCGCAGGATACGGTGGACATCGTGGGGTTTTACAGCACCGCCAAAATCATCCGCGACAGCGAACTGCCGCTGCTGATGCCCAAACCCGTCAGCACGCATGAATATTCGATCCAGGTGCGCGTGCCCCTGCGTGAGGCGGATAAGACGCATCAACATTTCACCAATCTGCAGATGGGAATGCAGCTCGGACGCAGACTGCTTAACCGCCGAAGCGCGGCGCAGAAGATCATGTTCATCATCACCGACGGGCAGCCGACGGCTCATCTGGACGGTGAGATGTTGAATCTGATATATCCGCCGAGCAAAAAGACCGCGCTGGCCACATTGCGTGAGGCGCTGCTCTGTGTGCGCAGTGATATTCGGGTCGCCAGTTTTGCGCTGATTGAAGATTACTGGGATATGGAATGGGTGCAATTTACCGATCAATTAACCCGCCTGGCGCGCGGAGTGGCGTTTTACTGCACCGGGACGGATCTGGCGGGCTGCGTCATGGAAAGCTACCTGAGCGGCCGACGGAAAAAAGCGTACTTAACCTGAACCGGCAGGCTTCGGGCATGGGCACACGTGCATGGCGAGGCCTGCGGCGAGGATCAAAGTTCAAGGCGCAGATCGACGCCACGGGCGTCGACGGCGGTAATCACCACCGAATCGCCGGGGGCCTGCTCATCGGCGATGATGTTGATTTTACGGTTGGTTTTATCCTCGGCGGCGAGCAGCTCACGGCGTTTTTTATTAAGTAAATAATCGGCCACCGCGGTATAGACACGCACCTCCAGCACCGCCACTTTGGCGTGCATGGCGGCGGCTGCAATTCGCCGAAGCACATCGAGCGAAACGCTTTCCGGATTTTTAATCAATCCCGCGCCGTGGCAGTGGGGGCAATCCATGTAGATGCTGCGTTTGAGGCTTGGTTTCATGCGCTGGCGGGTGAGTTCCACCATGCAGAACTGGCTCATACGGAGCACCTTCGTTTTGGCGCGGTCTTTTTTGAGTTCTTCGCGCAGCATGTGCTCGATTTCGCGTTTGTGGCGTTCGTCGCGCATATCGATGAAATCGATCACGATGACGCCGCCAAGATCGCGGAGTTTGAGCTGCCGACATATCTCCCGCACCGCCTCCTGATTCACCTTGAAGGCTGTCATTTCCGCATCCCGGTGCTCGCGATAGCGACCGGAGTTGACATCCACCGCCACGAGCGCCTCGGTGGAATCGAATACCAGTGATCCTCCGTTGGCCATCTCCACGCGCCGCGAGTTGATCTTTTCCAGTTCGCGCTCCACGCCGAAGCGGCTGAAGAGGGGAGTGGATTCGGTGAAAAGTTCCAAGGATCGCTTGGAATCAGGTTCGACGCCGGCGATGAATTTGCCGATGCGATCAAGCATCGTGGGGTTATCCACAATGACACGGTCAATTCCGTCCAGATCAAGATCACGCATGGTGCGTGTGAGCAGATCACTTTCTTCATACAGAAGGGCGGGACTCGGCTGTGTATCGATGCGATGCGAAATGTCTCGCCAGCGATCCAGAAGTTGAAGCAGGTCCGCCTTGAGTTCCTCGGCCGATTTATCGGCACCGGCGGTGCGGATGATAAAGCCGAGATTTTTCGGCGGGTTAATCTCCTGAAGCAGTTGCTTCATTTCACGGCGCTGCTGATCATCCACAACCTTGCGTGAGACCCCCAACTGGCTCATTCCCGGCATCATGACCAAGTAACGTCCCGGGACACTGACGTAGCTGGTCAGCGACGGCCCCTTGGTGCCGATACCCTCCTTGGTCACCTGCACGATGATTTCCTGGCCGCGGCGCAGACATTGCTGGATCGGCGGTCGGCTGGATCGGGGTGTCTTACGGCCGACTTTTTCCATCGGGGCGATGTGGTCATTTTCCACGAGAAGGAGATCGGTCATCTCTTCAGATTCGGGTTGGCCTTCAGATTCATCCCCGGAGGATTCGGGAAGGGCTCCCTCGGCCGCAGGCTGGGGCGCATCTGAAACGGATGCACCTGGCGACGGCGTCCGGGACGCACTGAGCGTGGTTTTGTGCCAGCGCTGCTGGAGATGTTTGGGAAAATATTGGGGATGCAGATCACTGATATGCAGGAACCCGTTTTTATTGATTCCGAAATCAATAAATGCAGCCTGAATGGCCGGTTCCACGTTGGTAACGCGCCCCTTGTAGATATTCCCGACGTGCAGATCATTGCTGCCGCGTTCGATATAAAACTCTTCCAATATTCCCTGCGACAGCATGGCGATTCGGCATTCGTCGGTGTCGGCGGCGTTAACGAGCATGATGCGATTGCGACGGGTGGGGGTTTTTCGGTGTGAGGGCACCGCCCGTGTCCCGGCAGACCCGGGTTCAGATTCCGACGTCACCGATTCCCGCATATCAGAGGCATCCGGATGATCCGCCGGGCTGAGGGTGTCATGGAGAGAGGAATCTTCCGACGAATCGCCCACGTCTGCGGGAGAAACGGGCAAGTTGCTATCGGCGGCGGCATTCGGCGGAATAGTACTTGATCCGTTCTGTCTACCGATTGCATCGCTATGACGCTGAGTTGGATCCAGCGGAGCATCTTCTCCGGGCCGAGAAATCGGCACCATGGGGTTGATGTCCGCGGCAGAACGGTTACCCGGGGAAGTTACCGGGGGATTGGAATTTGCATAGCCTGCGGACGAAGAATCGCCGACCCGCGGCTGGCCGGAGGGGCGGAACTGCTGCCGGTAGACGGATTTTCCACCGAATGATCGTCGGCCGAATTTACTTGGTAGTCCGGGCCCCATCCGTACCACAGGCCGCACACCGCCGGGAAGTTTTTGCGGGGGTGGCGGAGGGTGAGCCGCTCCGGCGGGCCGGAGGGATGAGTTAGCCTGAGGTGCAGGTTGTGAACCGAACTCACCAGCCGATGGACGGATGAGAGGCGTAACCGATGCGCTGAGGGGCGTTTCGCCCTCGGACTGCGCATATTTGTCAGTGGAAAGCGATGGATTATTTCCATCTGCAGCCCCGATGTCCGCCCCTGCGGGGAGCTGATCTGCCAATGCGGCACGATCGGTCGCAGCCATTTTCCCTGGGGCAGGCGCTGCGCCTGGGGACTGCGAGCTTTTTGATGACGGCTTACGACGATCGCGAGGTGATCTGGAAGCGCGAGGCTTGGTCGGTCGGCTGCCGGAACGCCGGCGCGATCGTGGTTTGTTCTGCCGCGGAGACTCAGCCGCGTCAGGACCCGAAACCTGCGCCGTAGCGCTGGATTCAACATTCAATTCGTGAACACTGTCACCGACTGCAGCCTCTGACGGCAGAGGCGTTTCTGAACTTGAAATAATTTGTATACCTCACCAGCAATATCATTTATCACGCTCACACAAGCGTTCTCTCAACCTACACATTATATTATCCACTTCCGCAGCATCTGCCAAACAGCATTGGAAGATACGTCCTATTGAACGGTCAGATCATAGGTACGGAGTAATTGGTCAAACTGACGGTGATAATATTTTCCTCCGATGGTGGAGCCGTAGATCGCCACCAGAGATTTCAACGTATGGACGGTTTCTTTCTGATAGGAATTGCTCCGGATATTGGTGCGAATCAGGTACAGATAGGCGTTCCAGTAAAGTGAGGAGCCTGGTTCGAGTTTTGGGATGATTCGCACGTACAGGCTGTGGGCCAGGCTGTAGTTGGGGATGGCGTAGGCAGCGCGGGCACCGCCGATGAAGTTACCCAGATCATGGGGATTCTCCTTTTCGAGCTTTTTGTACATGGCCAGCGCTTGCTCGGGCTGACCGGCGTAAATGAGCTCATGCGCCCGCAACTGGCTGTAGACGTAAATCTGCAGTTTATTTTTTACCGGATCGCTGGACATGGCCACAATCAATTGTTTGAGCAACGAAGCGGCATTGGCCGCAAGGGACTGGGATTTGGCAAGATCGGTATGGCGCAATCGGCGACTCTCGCGGAGATATTGGCCGATAAGCCCTTTAATGACGTCATCGGCATTTTCACTCGAACCATGCGCGTAGCGCCGAATCAGCGGAAGAATATCATCGGTTTTACCCAGTAACTGATACTGACGAATGCGATATCGCAAAACGATCCCACGCTCAGAACTTGACAATGATTTACCCATGGCATCAAGTTGATCAAGAGCGTGGCCCGCCGCCCGTGGATCACGGAGGGGGTCGAGTTCGGTGCTGGCGATGAGCATCAGAAGTTCCGGGCGATCGGCACGGGTATGTTTCAAAACATCTGCCGGAGTTCCTGCCGGTGGATGATCAAGTACAGCGACGAGGTCTCGGGCTGCACGGATCACTTTGCGGGCGACGCTATGGACCGTGATCGGGTCTTTATTTGCAGCCATCAGCTGCGTCAATCGTCTGGCGCTGATGCGCACCAGTTGATAACGGGCCGGGATATATTGCGGATCCGAAGGGCCCACGGCAGCAAATAGCTTTTCCGCCTGACGGTAATGATGAGCCTGCTGGAGGGATACTCCGTAGGCGAAGCGCCACTGTTTTTCATGAAATGTTTTGTAAGCCAATGCGATAGCCTGCTGAGTCATGTCGGTGACTTTGGCGCTGACGGTTCTCCCCGAGTTGAGCTGCTGCAACTGGGACAATGCAATGTTCAATACCGGACGAGCCTGTTTGTTGGTGGGGTGTTCCGTCGCAAAGGCGAGATTGATCTGCGCGGCTTTTTCGATATCCCCCCTGCCGGCATAACAGATACCGGCGATTAACTGCGCCTGGGCGATGAGAGCCGACGGCTGGTTGGGAAGATGAAGGATATACTCTGCGGCCTTAAGCCCGGTCTTGAGAGCGGTCTTACTGTTCTTCTGGGCATCGGTCCAGGCAATGGCCAGCGCCTGAACCGGTGTGATTTTATTGAAATCCGGGACGGCGGGAAGACCGCTGGTGATATGGGTAAAAATCAAAGGTTGATATTGGGGAGCTTGCGCGATAATCGGAAGCAGCAGATTCATGGCTGTGGTCATAGCCGCCTGGCGCTGGGCCGGAGCGTGGATCGACCGGGCTTTTGCGGCGGCTATGCGATAATTAAGCAGTTGCAGCCCCATTTGAGCACTTTGAGAGTCGAGCGATTTGTGGCCGGACAGCCATGTATGGAAATCGTCCAGCGCCGTTGCCGCCTGACCAAAATGTCCATCCCGTAAAAGGGCCACGACAAGCTGGTAGTGCGCATTGTAAACCAACCATGCGGGACTCGCAGGTACGAATGCCCGTTTGAAGTCGGAGACGGCATCGGTTGTGAGGCCGGCTCTCATATTTGCCTTGCCGCTGAGCAGCAACGATTGAAATTTCACTCCACTGGAGGCCGATCCATTCGCCCATTGCGCCACCGCCTTTACGGCGGCCAGCATCATGGGATCCCGTTTGGGAGAATTCCGCGGGAGGGATAATCCGCGATAGTAGTCGGCGTAGGCTCCAAAATATTTAATCTGAGTGAGTCCGGCGGACGCGTTTTCGTAAAGTTTTTCATCCTCTGACGTAAATTGGGTGGAGTTATTCAGACGATTGATGATCAGTTTGTAGGGACGGCGCGCAATCGCCAGGAGTTGTCTGGCGGCTACGGCAAAAGGGGCGAGTTGGGTGCGTAATTGAGGCGTTCCCGCCCAATACTCGATCTGGCTTACGCTGGGAATCGCGAGTTCGGCGAGGATAAACTTGGCTTGATCTATGAGCCAATCACCGCTGAGTTGGTTGCTTTGCTGTTTGAGAAGTGCCTGCACATCCGCCATGTACTTCTTTTCCATGGTCATGCGCGCCTGATAATGTTTTTTGTAGTTCGACCAGTTGAGGGCGATCTCCGTCACGCGATAGAGCTGGCGGGCTGCACCGGACGCGGATTTGAGTCCCTGTTCGACAGCCGCCGATTTGCCCGCAGTCTGATCTGCCGCAAGCTGCGCTGAGAGTTGATGAAGGTCCGTGGAAGGATTTGCCGCCATAACTCGCGGCATCGCGAGCATACCGGTGGCCAGCAGAGCAAAAAAGACCGAACGTGTCAGCGAGTCGCGGCGGTACGTGCGCCCCCGAGCGTTAATCTGGTTATATTCATCTGCCTCGTGCAGAAACATGACTACCCCTTTTGAACAGTTAGGTCATCCCCCCGCAGCGATCATGCTGATGTCTGCGGGGGGTGTGAGTCGTCCGCAGCAGCATCTACCGGGTGGGCATACCGAAGGCAACCTCATGATAGCGGGCGCGGACACAGTCTCCATAAACTGTAATGACATCCTGGTAAGGAACCCGCTCGTGAGGCTTGATGATGACCTGCGTTTTTTTGCCGAGAATTTTGCGTCGTTTATCGAGCCATCGAAACAGGGTGCCGCGGAGGTTTTCCGTCTGGAAGGAACCGACCGTCGCCATGGTGTGGGTTCCACGGAGATCTAGCTTGATAAAGAGTTTGATCGGTGGAACTTTCGTCGTCTTGACATTACTGAAACCGCCGCGAATGGCGGGGGTGTTATTCGTGAGATACCAGACCGGACTGGTGAAGGAACTTCCGAGCATGAAAAAAATCAGAATGACCATGACCACATCGACCATGGGTGTCATATTCGGGCCCACATGGGCCGCGGCGTGCATGCCGATTTTAGAGCGTTTTAAGGCCATATTGAATTCCCGTGTGTTACTAACCCTGTCTTCGCGTCATGAAGTGGACGCTGACAATTTTCGCCTTGGCACAGGCAACGAGCACCGGCGCCAGATATTTATAGTCTGTGTGCATATCGGCACGAATAACGAGTTTAAGAGCGGGATGGTGCGCTTTATATTCCCGAAGCACGCTGGCCAGATTGTCGTAGGTGTAGTAATGTCCCCAGATATAAATCCTGGGACGCCGCTGTATACCTTGAACCTCACTGTGCCTGGGCACAATATTGATGATCAGCTGATTACTTTGATCACCCAGCGACTTACCGGTCACGGTTGATGGGATACGAATCCCCTTGACCGACGCCTTTTTCGCAATATGCCCGACCAGGAGAAAAAAGATAATCAGACACATAACGACGTCGATAAGCGGCGTGACATTGACGTGCTCTCCTTCCATCGGTTTAATGCCGCGTAATTTCATGAATCTAATTACCTCTTTCTGAGCAATCCACGGGCACGCGTTTTCGATGCGCCCGAATTATCCTTCGCTACCGCGATCCGGGTTCCAACGCCGCTTCACGATGCCGGTGTATCGGTGCGGCGCGGCACCGGCCGAGCGGCGGGCTTGGGCTCCGGTGAGGGTGCAGAGGTCGGAGCGGTAGTTTTTCCGTCCGGAGTTCGCAGCGATTCGAGCAACTCTTCTGTCAGGATCGAGGCGCGAGTGACCATTTTGTCGAGTCGGGTGCGGAAGAAACCAAATGCCACCAGCGACGGAATAGCGACTGCCAAACCACCAAATGTATGCCATAGGGCGGCGGCAATACCTGCAGAGAGATCGGTTACCTTGGCCTGTCCTCCGGTGTGGTGAAGGGCATTAAATGCCATGATCATACCGAGAACGGTACCGAGGAGTCCGACCAACGGACCGATATTGCCAATGATGTTAAGCATCTCTATCCTGCGAAACAGGTTGGCGCTGTTTTCAGAGGCGGCATTTTCGAGTCCTTCGCGCATCGCGGGATAGCCGAGACTGGCCCGCCGCAGGCCCGCGTCAAGTGTCTTACCGACAAAGGACGTATCCGTAGCTGTGAAATCCGTGAGTTCCCGTAATTGACGCGCGTTGATCAATGAGCGAATGTGCTCGATGGTATCCACCGGCGCAATTTTTGATTCGCGGAGGTGAATAATGGCGTCGATGATCATCGCGATGCTGATGAGAGAAAATCCGATTAAAACGGCGGCAACGGTGTAATCCAAGCCGATGAGAATCGGGCTGGGACGGTAGACACTCTGTGCTCCAGCGCCGCCGGCCGTCTGAGCCATAGCGGAGTGCACCATCAGCGCACCGGATGCGACCAGCAACCCCGAGAGGAGCAGAATGCGAAACTTCGATTTAGCATAGGAACTGAACATGAAAATCTCCAAAGAGTCGATAGAACCGATAACTTCTGCCGACGATTACCATCGGCTGTATTTGGCGCCCGCCTGAATATTCATCACCCAAGTCTTCACGGATCACCCCCCTACCATCTGCCGTGAGATGAACTTATATTTTCCACCATTCTGCGTGGCGATTTTCTTAAGTAACAAGGCCCCGACACCGTGGCGATGTCGATCCGCGTATGCAAAAGTGTAGATATGCACAGCATGACTTTTATTCAGGGTTGCGATCAGTTTGATAAGGCGAGGGTCAATCGCGCCGTTGGCGAGGAAGTAGATAATCTGCGGCCGGAGCTTGAAGGCCATCTGAAAGGGGGTCGCAAAATAGGAATAGCGATCCATGTTCGGCAGGCCGGGTGTGAGGACCTTCAGCTCCTGGCGCAGTGCTCTCTTATTCGCATTCGTCGCGTGGGCAAAACCCGGCGGCAGCAATCGGCTGTGAGAGGCGAAGACGATGACGCCGAATTGCTGGATCGGAACCAGACGACTGACCGAACGGTTGAGTGCCGCTTTAATTTGCCCCAGACCGACGAGTAGATTTCCACCATGATCGATGACGTAAACAATTCGAGTTGCATTTCCTCCACCGGTTCCCATGAATCCGGTCGGCGGGCCACTGCCCATACCGCCACCGGGCACGCCAAATGACGCGAGCGCTCCTCCGTTGGCGGCCCCTCCCTCGGCACCACGTGCGATGAAATCCAATGAGTGTGTGGCACTGCTGTTGAGAAGGCTTTTAACCGAAGTGCGTGACATATGTGTATGTTGGCTCATGAGCTGTTTAATATCCTGACGTACCTGCCGGAGCGGATTGTGGGCGCCTGCGCTGCTCATCTTCCCAGGATGCAATGAAAATCGCTGATTCATCGATTGCGGAACAATAATCGGGTGCGGCTTGAGCAGCTTGGGTTCAGCGACGGCAATGATGAGGAACATGATAAGCAGTGCCAGTGCGAGGTGTATCAGAATTGACGCGATCCACGGGAAGGCCCGATCCAGCCATTCGGGGATATGCCCTGCCGGAACAACTTCCTGATCATCTTCAGGGTCCGTTCCCTGCGGATTCTGCGGTGATCCTGATGGTTTGCCGCCCTGCGACATACGACCACCAGTTTCAGCTTTACCGCGACGGGATTTTTTCTCATCGACTGGGCCGAAACCTGATCCCGATGCCGCCTGACTCATTTGCCAATACCTCTAACTAGATCGTTCGCGAGCTAACTCGCAATTCCGCCGAAGGTGTTGTATCTAAACAATTGTCGTGCCAAATGATTTTTCTATCGCAATTCATTGCAAATGTCCCGCTTTATCGCGGCTCGGTGAGTCGCGGGAAGATAGCGGCTCCGGATGGCTGTGACAAAAATGACACCAAAACACTTGGAGAGTGACAGGCTTGTCACTTGAGCCGCTATGGGCAAGCCGTTGTTTGGTGTATTGACGGGCTTTCATGATCTGATCATTCCACGAACGATTTCCCGGAGGCAAGCTTCCGCCGATACGATCAAGATTCATGTCATGGACATCTGATGCCAGATTAGAACCCGAAGGAAAATAAGCGTTTACGGGGGTCATCCAATATCAAGGCGGACGGAGCCGATGTCGGGGAACAGGCCGGCGGCACCGGAAAAGGAGCGCGGATTATTAAATTGATTGTCGTAGCCGGGGATGATGATGTCGGCGATTTCATATATTTCCGATAAACTTTCCAATGCGGCTTTTGCATCGTAGCAGTCCGGCGGCACCCGGCCGGAGAGGAAATGCTCACGGGTGGCCACTGCGCCGCCGGCAATCACCAGCGTGCTTTCGGGCAGGGCGACAATAAGTCCCATCTGGCCGGGGGTAAAGCCGGCAAGCGGAAACAGATCCACACCGGTAGTGATTTTATCCGGCGCATCGGTGGTGCGGGCAAGCTGGGCCATATCTTCATTCACCAGCGCACGCGCCTCATCGCGCTGGGGACCGATTTTGGATGATGTCGTCTCAAGCATCTGCCGGGCGGTGGACCGTTCCGTCTCCCCCATCCACCAGCGTGCATCGGGAAAGAGTTTCAGCGCCCGACGATGCGCCGGGCGCCAGCAGGTGAGAAATATATCGGTGATGTCGGCAGGCTTGAGGCCGGTGCGTTCGGCGAGACGCTGTTCCAATGCGGCGGCCGGAAGGGCCGGATCTACAAGAATCCGACTTTCCCCGGCGGCAATCAGCGTGGTGGTGGCGTGGGCGGTGCGGACGGGTTGTTTCTCTTTCCACATGTCGTTGCAGGCCATGGCTCCAATACTGATGACGGATACGGAAAAAACAGTTTCACTCATGGCGGGAAAGTATAGCCTGAATTGCTGCCGAAGGCGGAAGCGGATGGTATTATCTTGCCGGGACACGGAAAGTATCGTCCGTGGCCATGATCAGGACAGGTGAGGAACGAAGAATGGAACCACGCATCGGCATCATCGGGGGCTCGGGTCTGGGGCCGGAACTGCTGAAAAATTCCAACATCACAGCGGTGGAGATGGATACACCGTTTGGAAAGCCAGCCGCAGCTCCGATGGTGGGCCAATGGCATGGAATTCCGATTGCCGTTCTGGCCCGCCACGGAACCGGCCACACGTACAACCCCACGCAGGTGCCGTACCGGGCGAACATTTATGCACTCAAGGCCCTCGGCTGCCGCTGGATCATCGCCTCCGGGGCAGTCGGATCGCTGCAGGAAGATATTCACCCGCGTGATCTGGTGCTGGTGGATCAGGCGATTGACCGAACGGTGCATCGCGCAAGAACTTTTTTTGAACGGGCAGCGGTGCATATCGATTTTGCGCAGCCTACCTGTGCCCGACTGAGAGGCCTGCTGCTGGATGCGGCGGCGGATATGCCCACGCCCATCAACGTTCATGAGCGCGGCACCTACGTCTGCATGGAGGGGCCGGCCTTTTCCACGCAGGCGGAATCACGGATGCACCGAAACTGGGGCGGCGATGTGATCGGGATGACGCTGATGCCGGAGGCGAAACTGGCGCGTGAGGCGGAGATAGCGTATGCGTCCATCGCCTTGGCGACGGATTATGATTCGTGGCGTCCGCACGATCCGTCGATGGCGCCGACGGAACTGATGCTGGAGATTATTTCTCACCTGAAACAGGCGACGGAACATGCCATGAAACTCATTGCCGCCGCCATACCAAGGGTTTGGGAAATCCGGCGTGAAACGCTGCCGGCACATAATGCACTGGCGCTGGCGATCTGGTCGGATAAATCGATGATTCCGGCGGAAGAAAAGGAGCGGCTGGCGGTATTGTGGGGCAAATATTTCTGACGTCTTCAGCGGGCTTTGCGGACGGCAAAGAATTTTTCAATGGCGGTGATGATCCGTTTATGAACCGTCTGCTTGCTGCCTAGTGCGCTGATCAATCGATAGCGGTCTGGAAACTGGGTACACTGATGGATGAAGCCGTCGCGAACGCGCTGATGGAACTGTGCGGCGCGCTGTTCGATGCGATCTTCAAAAAGACCGGCCTGATGGATATCCCCTTTTTTTGTGGTGCGCCGGCGGGCGTCAGCAATGGGGAGATCGAGAATGATGGTCAGATCGGGCCAGAGATTTCCGGTTGCAGCCGCCGCGACCGCCATGATTTCATCATCCGCTATGCCTCCCCCGGCGCCCTGATAGGCGAGCGTGCTGCTGGTGTACCGATCGGCTAACACTGTAAAGCCCGACGCCAATGCGGGACGTATTTCCTGATACACAAGTTGGGCGCGGCTGGCCATGTAGAGGAGCATTTCAGCACGGATGTGCATCCCCTCGCCGCGCTTGGTGAGAAGAATATTGCGGATGTCTTCTCCGATGGGGGTTCCGCCCGGCTCGCGAAAGCGTTTGAATTTGACGCCGCATGTGGTGAGATGTTTTTCAAATTCGGTGAGCTGGGTTGATTTTCCACAACCATCCACGCCGTCAAAAACGATGAATTTCCCGGCCAGCGAATGGGTATTTCCGGTCAGTAAATCCGTGGTATCGGTGGATCTGTCAGCAGCCATCAAACCCCCAAAAACAATGCGGCGATGCTAAAACACCCCGGGGCGGCGGTCAAGAATCAGCCCGGGAGCCGCCGCAGCATGGAAATCAGCCCCCCGACACGGGGCGCTGCGTTCGGGCCAGAACTGCGCCGGGCCCCCGGATTCGTACCCGGATGGAGTCATTAAGTTGCTGGAGCCGGGCGGGAATGGCGGGATCCGCCCGCACGAACAGATTGGTATTCAAAGCCGCCCGCCAGGGCGCCGATGCTTCGCTGTCGGTGAGCATGAATTTAACGGGCACGCGGCCGCCGCTGTAACCGTTCAACACATTTGAAAACGCATCAAGCACGGCCGGATCAACGAGTGCAGCGGGAATTTCGATGGTCAATTCGCGGGCGAGTTTCTCATAAGATTGTTCCAGCGTGAAAACATCCGTCACCCGAAACGTGGGTTGCTCACGTGAGCGGTCCACCTTACCGCGGATCAGCACAATAGCATCGGTCTTGATCAACGGACCGAACTTTTGAAAATCGGATGCAAATAACTGCACTCGGATGGAGCCGAGCAAATCTTCGATGTGGACGGTGGCCCATTTCTGGCCTGCGTTGGGCCCGGAACGGACGGTGCGCTGATCCACCTGGGTGACCAGCCCTCCGATGATTCCCTCCTTCTGGTCAGGTGCCGAGGCGAGCGACTGGGAAGTCAGGGTGACAAAATCGCGCAGGTGATTTTCAACATCTCGAAGGGGATGACTGGTGACGTAAAAGCCGAGGGTTTCCTTTTCGTAGGCCATTTTCTGACCCTGCTGCCAATCGGGAACGCGGGGAAGCTGCAACTGAGCGGGCTCGGCACCGGCTCCGGAAAGAAAAAGATTGGACTGACCGGCGCGGAGCGCGGCCTGATGGGCGCTTCCCGCCTGAATGGCATTTTCAAGCGCCGCCGAGAGCGCGGCACGATTCGGATGGAGGGAATCAAAGGCGCCGCTTTTGATCAAAGCTTCCATGACAGCTTTATTGACGCAGCGGAGATCGATACGTTCACAGAAATCGAAGAGGCTTTTGAACGGCCGAATTTTGGCGTGCGCCCCACCCTGCCGGGCTTCAATGATAGAGGCGACGGCCTTTGAGCCGACCCCTTTTACGGCGGCAAGTCCGAAACGAATGGCGCCGTCAACCACACCGAAATCGCTGGCACTGACGTTGATGTCCGGCGGCAGGACGGGAATGCCGACCTTGCCGCCCGGGACGGACAGATAGCGGCATTCATCGATGTATTCGGCCATTTTGTCCTGGCTGACCATTTCAAAGGTAAGCACGGCGGCCATGAATTCCAGGGGGAAATAAGTTTTAAGATAGGCGGTCTGAAAGGCGAGGATGGCGTAGCGGGTAGAGTGGCTTTTATTAAATCCATATTTGCCGAACTCCTCGATGAGGCCGAAGAGTTCCTGCGCCTGCTTTTCGGGTATCCCCTTGCCCGAGGCACCGCGGATGAAATGCTCCTTTTCAGCGGCAATCACCTGGGCGTTTTTCTTGCTGATGGCCTTAATGATTTTATACGCCCGTGCCAGCGGGATATCCCCAAGCTGGTTGAAGATGCGCATCACCTGTTCCTGATACACCATGATGCCGTAGGTCTCTGAGAGAATGGCGTCCATGATGGGATGCACTTTGGGGATCGGCTTGCGACCGTGCTTGCGATCGCAGTAATCGGGGATCAGTTCCATCGGGCCGGGGCGATAGAGGGCGTTGGCGGCGATGAGGTCTTCAATCCGGTCGGGGCGCATCTTGATGAGGAGCGCCTGCATCCCGGGTGATTCAAACTGGAATACCCCGCGGGTTTTGCCCTTCTGAAACACCTGCTGATATACATACGGATCGGAGAGGTCGATTTTTTCAATATCCAGCCGGTCCGGGTGATCCGACTGCGTCGGATGCGTGAGCGGCGGTGAGCCAGCGGTTGATCTGAGGGACGGTAGACCGCCGGGATGTCCTGCGGTAATCAGATCCAGCGCCCGCTGGATGATGGTGAGGGTGCGCAGGCCGAGAAAGTCCATTTTCAGGAGGCCGGCTTTTTCGCAGGTGGGGCCGTCCCACTGGGTCATGATGTCGTCGCCGCTGCGATAGAGCGGCACAATTTCATCGATGGGCTGATCGCAGACGATGACGCCCGCGGCGTGCATTCCAGCGTTGCGGCACAGCCCCTCAAGCCGTTTGGCCACGTCGAAAAGCTTGGTGATATGCCCCTTTTCGCGGTACATTTTTTTCAGGTCGGGCACCTGCAGCGATTCCTCCAGCGTGACATCCAGCGTTTTGGGAACCAGCTTGGTGATGGCATCAACCTCGGCGAGGCTGACGCCGAGTACCCGACCGACATCCTTGACGGCGGCGCGGGCACCGAGTGTTGAAAAAGTAATAATCTGCGACACGTTACCGTATTTCTGGCGGACATATTCAATGACTTTGCCGCGTCCCTCCTGGCAGATATCAATATCGATATCGGGCATTTCCGAGCGGCTCGGGTCCATGAAGCGTTCAAAAAGCAGGTCGTAGCGGATGGGGTCCACATTGCAGAGCCCCAGCGCGTAGCCCACAAGCGTGCCCACGCCGCTGCCACGGGCGCCGACGGGAATGCCCTGCCCCCGGGCGAAATTGCAGAAATCCCACACGATAAGAAAGTAACTGGAAAATCCCTTTCCCTGAATAACGCTTAATTCCTGTTCAAGCCGCTGTTCAAGGATCGGCGTGAGTTCGCCATAGCGCTCGCGGATGCCTGCCAGACAGAGCTGTCGCAGATATTCATCGGCCGACGGTGCTTTGCCGGTGGTTGCATCGATCGGTGGATTGTAAACGGGGGCATAGCGGCGGGAGAAATCGATGGTGACATCGCACCGGGATGCAATTTCAAGGGTATTGTCGCAGGCTTCGGGAATGTCACGGAAGATATGCCGCATCTGAGCGGGACTTTTGAGATAAAGCTCTTTGGAGTAGTGGAGCCGATTTTCATCGGTAAGTGTCTTGCCCATGCTGATGCAGCAGAGCACATCGTGGGCATCGTAATCATCCTGCTTGAGATAATGATGATCGTTGGTGGCGACAACCGGGCAACCGGCCCGGCGGGCAAGGTCCAGGAGTTGCGGAATCATGCTGATCTGCGCCGGGTCGTCATGATTCTGCAATTCAACGAAAAAATCGCCGCCGAAAATATCCCTGTATTGCCCGGCCACATCCAGTGCCGCGGCGGCGTCGCCACGCTGCAGGCAGGCAGCGATTTCGGTACCGAAATGACCGTTAATGACGATAAGTCCTTCACGGTAGCGATGCAGCAGTTCCTTATCGACGCGGGGTCGATAGTAAAAGCCCTCAAGGTAGGCGAGACTGGCGAGTTTAATGAGATTTTTGTATCCCGCCGCATTCTTAGCGAGTACGACGAGGTGATAGGCGGCTTCACTGATGCCGTGGGCCTCTTTTTCAAAGCGGGAGCCGGGCGCGACATAAAATTCGCAGCCGAGAATCGGTTTGATACCGGCGCTTTTGGCGGAGGTGTAAAAATCCACCAATCCGAAAAGATTGCCGTGATCGGTCAGCCCCAAGGCCGGCATGTTCAGTTCGGCCGCTCTTTGACAGAGTTTTTCAACGGTAGCTCCGCCATCGAGCAGAGAATAATGGCTGTGGCCGTGAAGATGCACAAAGGAATCAGAACCGACCGACGCTGAAGAGCTGGAAATCATCATCACCCGCGATGCCTCCGTGCAAGGTGTAATCCCGAAACGTTTCCAGAGTGTAACGCAAAATTTCAGGCGAACCAAACCGCACCGGCGTCCGTGGCAAACCGCCGTGTTTTCTGCTAATCTCAGGGGTTTGTTGCTTCGGCCGGGCAGCAGGGTGCGTTACCTGCCGCCTAGAAAGAGCCGACCGTTATGATTGATATTGGGAGCCGCAAATGGAAATTATGATTGCTGATGTGATAGCCCGGGAGATTCTGGATTCCCGCGGCAACCCGACCGTGGAAGTGGATGTGATTCTGAGCGATGGAACGATCGGGCGGGCGGCGGTACCCAGCGGGGCATCAACGGGCGAAAACGAGGCGGTGGAACTGCGTGATGGCGATGCCAAACGATATATGGGCAAGGGAACGCTCAAAGCCGTTCAGAATGTGAATACCATTATCGCCCCGGAACTCATCGAGGCGGACCCACGGGATCAGGAGGGGATTGATCATCTGATGATCAAACTCGACGGCACGAAAAATAAAAGCAAGCTGGGCGCCAACGCGATTCTGGGCGTTTCACTGGCGGTGGCCAAGGCATCGGCCAATTATCTCGGCCTGCCGCTGTACCGGTATATCGGCGGCACCTCGGCGAAAGTGCTGCCGGTGCCGATGATGAATATCCTTAATGGGGGCAAGCACGCGGATAACAATGTGGATTTTCAGGAATTTATGATCCAGCCGTGGGGTGCCAAAAATTTCTCGCACGCGCTGCGGATGGGGTGCGAAATTTATCACACGCTCAAGAAGGTGCTGCATAAAAAGGGGCTGAGCACTTCGGTGGGTGACGAAGGGGGTTTTGCACCGAGTCTGAAATCCAATGACGAAGCGCTGGAAGTGATTGCCGAGGCTGTAAAAGCCGCGGGCTACAAACTCGGCAAGGATGTGTTTATCTCGCTGGATCCGGCGGCCAGCGAGTTGTGGGATCACGGCAAGAAAAAATACAAGCTCTTCAAGAGCGATCCGACCAACTACATGTCGAATGATCAACTCATCGACCTGTGGGATGGATGGTGCAGTAAATATCCGATCCGCTCTCTGGAGGACGGTCTGGCGGAAGGGGATTGGGACGGCTGGAAAAAGCTTACTGATCGCCTGGGGGACAAGATGCAGTTGGTCGGCGACGACCTGTTCGTCACCAATACCGAGTATCTGCAAAAGGGAATTTCCATGGGCGTGGGCAACAGCATTCTGGTGAAGGTAAACCAGATCGGCACACTGACCGAGACGCTGGAAGCTGTGCAGTTAGCAATGCGTAACGGCTACAGCGCCGTATTGAGCCACCGCAGCGGCGAGACGGAAGATGCCACGATTGCGGATATTGCCGTTGCGACCAATTGCGGGCAGATCAAGACGGGTGCACCGGCCCGATCGGACCGTGTCGCCAAATACAATCAACTGCTGCGGATTGAAGCGGAGCTCGATTCCGACGCGGTATTTGGCAGTGCGTTCTGGAATAAATAAGAACGGCGATCGGCATCACGACGGCAATTATCGGGCACGCGGCAGGCACCCGCCGGTGTGCGCCGGCGCCGGCAGGATGCTACAATGCTCATAGACAGAGTTACCGGGCGAACGGACGCTCCGGTGACGGCAGCGGACTGCGTAAGTCGGACGTAACACTCCGACAGGATCGGATGCATGACGGTAGCAACTCAAGGCACAACGGAATTGGAGCATACCGCCCCATGTACGGCTTCGGCATCGCCGATGACCCTTCTGGGTGACATTGCCACTCTGCTGAAACTCCGCTTAACCGGAATGGTGGTCATCACCGCATTGGTCGGCTATTTCCTCGGATCGGGTACGGCGGTGAACTGGCTTTCGTTGGTTGCCCTGAGCTTGGGCACCTGGCTGCTGGCGGGCAGCGCATCAGCGCTGAATCAGTGGTGGGAAATCAGGCTGGATGCCAAAATGCAGCGGACGGTCAACCGTCCACTGCCGGCGGCACGCATCGACCGGTCCACGGCCATGATGCTGGCGATCTTCACTGGAGTGTTCGGCACGATCTGCCTTCTGGTGGGTACGAATGTTCTCTCAACTTTGCTCGGTGTAGGGAATCTGGTCATCTATGCATTTATTTATACGCCGCTCAAACGTCGCACGACGCTCAATACGGTGGTCGGCGCCATTTGTGGCGGCGTACCGCCATTGATGGGGTTTGCGGCAGCCTCGGGCTCTCTGGCGGCTCCGGCCTATCTGCTGGCGGGTATTCTGTTCATCTGGCAGATACCGCATTTTCTTGCCTTGGCATGGATGTATAAAGATGACTATGCCCGCGCGGGTTTTCGAATGTTGCCGCTGATAGATCCGACGGGCAAAACCACGGGGAATATGGCCGTACTTTACAGCCTGCTGCTGATACCGCTGGCGGCCGGCCTTACCTTGGTGAATTCCGCCGGATTGACATTCTTGATTCTCGGCGTGTTGCTGAGTGCCGGTCTGGTGGTTCTGTCGATCGGATTTCGACGGCGGACAACTCGGCCTTCCGCCCGCAGACTCTTTCTGGCCAGCGTGATCTACCTACCGCTGCTTCTGACCGTGTTGGTGGTGGATCGCGTTCCGTACCATGCTCATCGAACCAGTCCCCGGCATCCACTGCTGCTGAAGATCAGCCGATATTAATTTTCGGTATGTAGCCTCCGTCTACCTGTGAGGGCCCGCCATCCATGCGAAGCACGATAGTCAAGTTTTTTTCCTCGGGGCGCTGGATTATCCTGCTGGTGGCGGCCATCACTGCGGGATTGATTGTCAAAAAAATCATCATTCCACTGTTACATGGAGAGGTGCGTCCGATCATCGGCGACGGGGTGCACGTTTCAAGCTACCAATTTCCGCTCACGCCCTGCCTGGTGAGTCGAAAACTGCTCAGGGCTGGCGGCAATTACAAGGACGGTCTGGCGGCGCTTGACCACCCGTACACCATCAAACCCCCGGAGGTATCAAAAATCAACGCCGGTCTGGCGGATTCCGGCGGGTACATTCAAGGGCCGGACCGGGTGATTGGTGTTGTGATTCACGGTCAGGCCCGAGCGTACCCGATTCCGATCATGAACTGGCATGCGGTGGTCAATGATCGCCTGGGTGGAAAGCCGATTGCCGTCTATTGGGATGCCTTTTCATCCTGCGCGATGGTTTTCAGCCGGAGAACCGACGGGGGCGTGCAGCGGTTCGGCTACAGCGGACTGCTCTACAACGGCAATCTGCTGATTTACAATCGGGAAAAATCCAATCCGCAGGAGAGCTTGTGGTGTCCCATGCTTTGCCAAGCCATCACCGGCCCTGCGGCCGCGAAGCACGCGAAACTTAAACCGCTCCCCTTCGCGATTGTTACGTGGCATAAGTGGAAAGCGATGTTTCCGAAAACCACCATGATAGAAGGGATACCACGGTTATTTCCGGCGTACCGCAAGGATGTTTATCATTCATACGATCACGATCCGACTGATATTCATTATCCCGTTTCGCCGATGTGGCATAAAGCCAAACCGCCCGCCAAGTCGCAGATCATCGTCCTGCGAATCAGGGATCACTGGTATCCACTGCCCATCGATAAGCTGGTGCGGATCAAAAATGCGGCGGGCGTGGTACATCTGAAGGTTGGCGGTGAGAATGTCGTCATACAATGCTGGCAGGATCTGGCGCTCAATACGGCCAGCGTCATCGCACCGGCGAACATACCGACGGCATACAGTTTTCTATACAGTTGGTATGCGCTGCATCCAAAGGATTTTCAGACGCCCATCTGGCGGGCGCTGGCGCGATAAGTTCCCCCTTGCATCATTCGGAAATTACGTTTGATGATCGCTGCGAAATGCGGCACAGGAAAAGGCCGCTGGTTGAAGGAAACGCGTCGACCACGCTTCTCCGGCATCCCTATTTTCTATATCTCGGCTTTCAAAACAAATTTTCCTGTCGGCAGGGTAAAAAGGTAAAAGCCTGCTTTTTTGCCCTGATACTGCCATGGCCGGTTGCTTTGGTTTTCCCGGTTACCTTCAATATCCACCGATTGGCCGTTCATGGAAATAGATCGCCATGGCTCTTTTCGCGCCGGAATGCCCACTGTTGCCATGATGGGTGAAGGCAGATTGACGGTCATTGCAAAACGATCACGAGCGTTATGAATATCCACGGATACCAAACCCTGCTGGGTCAACATGGAGGCCGAAACGTGCTCGACATCGCCGGGCTGAGGTAAAATCTGGCATTTCTTCAGACCGGGGGCAAGGGGCGCGATCCCGGCCATCTTTTGAGACATCAGTGTCAGCGGCCCACCGGACCAGCCATGGTTGTACGACCCATTGTAGCCATCACAGTCCCACCTCTCCGGAAGCGTGGATATCGGCAGAGATAGAAAGCGGGCGTACCGCTTTTTCATTCTGGCAACCGCGGCGCTCGGCTGGTTCATGTGGAATAATGATTCTAATACATATTTTTCCATATATGGACTGGCAAACATCTGCGTCTGCAAAACTTTAAGCAATGCCGGAAACTGCTCTTGTTCGGCAAAACCACAAAGGATTGCCATGGCATTGCCCCGATCATCGGTTGCCCCGGTGTAATGCCGACTTCGATAGGCCTCGCCATTCCAGTAGGCCGCGTTGAAGCGCGATGCGATACTTGCCATGTCATGCTCGTAACGTGAAATGTCGGAATCGTGGCCGGTCAGTTTCGCCATCTGGACGGCGGCCTTCAGGGCGAGATAAAACCAGGTATTGTCAAGCAGGCGTTCGTCAATATTGGATCCCCAATCATACCAGGACCAGCCTCCCTTTCGATGCGGAGCGAGTCCATCTTTTTCGAGATGGTAAAGTTGCAGATATCGGCGGACATGAGGATAGGCTTTATGGATCGTCTCGACATCGCCGGTGTGCATGAAGTAGTTCCAAAAGCCATACCAGCCGATACTTGCCAACATCTGAGAAGGCAACTCATTTTGAGTGTAAAGGGAGGGAACGGGCGCGTAGAGCACACCGGTTCCACGCTCCTGCCACCCCACGAGGTTGTCGATGGCTTTTTTTAACAGTCGGTCCGATTGGCGATCCACGGCGTAAAAGGTCTGCCCCAGATCGATGACCACATCGCCCCACCAGAGGCCACGCTCGCGATCCGGACAATCGGAGTAATTATCACGCATATTGACGTACAAAGTCCGCTGCGCCCGTTTCCAGAGTTCATTGAGCGCCGGATCGGAACTGGTGAAATGGCCGGCCAAGTTGCAGTTGTAGCCGCTTTCCCGGTAGCCGAGCTGTAAAATTTTAATACCGGGCGGAAGGCTGTAAACGACATGCTCGCCGTTCATCCACCCCAGCGATTCGAATTCCTGCACACCAGACCGGGTTACGTATTGCGATCGCACCGAATTGGCGCCCGGAAAATAGCGATCTGTCCGAATGTCGATGACCAATCCCGCCGGCGCGTCAATCTTCATATAGGGCGTGATCTGAGCATCATAGGGGAGTTGACACCATACCCGCCTCCCTTTGAATTTCGGCGGCAATTTAGACTGATTCAAGATGGACATAACCGGATACCGTATGGCTTGTTCGGGTTTCAAGGATTGAATCTGTCGGTCGTTGACATAGGGTTGAATATCCGTATGTTTCCAGAACGCAATGGGTCGCGGTCGCAGCGGCCCCCAGGGCTTATCCCCGGCTACACCTTTCTCCACAGCCGACGGCCAAGCAGTATCATTAAAATTTATGCCCACCCAATCGGGGATATCTTTTCGGGCATCAAATTCCACGTTCCATTCCGACAGGCGGTAGTTGGGACTCGGTGGAGTGCTCGGACCATAGGCAGGATGCTGCATGGCCTTCCAGTGACGATCACTGATCAGTTTTGTGCCGTCGATATCGGCGTCACAATAAAGACCGCCCCGCCCGCTGCTGACATGCGAAAAACTGCTCTTTCCCCAATACCAGACCAGAACGGCGATGGTATTGGGCCCCGCTTTGAGAAAGGGTGTCAGATTAAAATGGTCACAATAAGTTTCCCCCGGGCGCGGCCCACGCTTCAGTGCACCTTCAAAAAGTGCCAGCTTGCCGTTGATCCAGAGCCAATACTTTGAATCAACCGCGATCTCGGCGGTGCCGTGCTGTGGCGTATTCAATAGGTTCACCGTGCGGCGAAAGCACATCCAGGTATTAACGGGCCCCACCTGATGATCCCAAATCCATCTGGCTGCGGTTTCATCGGGAGCGGCTTGCGCTACCGCCATAGACGCTACGGCGGTAGCGACCGTACCAGCAAGAAACGTGCGCCGTGAAAGCGGATTGTTCAAGGCGGAACTGATATTTGGATTCGGATTATCCGGTTTTTGAGTTTGATCACCGAGCATAAATTCACTCCATGGGATATCTGACCGTTTAGCGGGGTGTGGCACCATAGCAATGTTCGCTGCATGTATCAACATCACAACATGACGTCATCCACAACTAACAGATGGTAACGATTTAATTGCGGTGCGACAAGTAAATGCCGCCATACTTGGAGATAAAAGTGCAACAATAACGCCATTGTAACGGATGTTCCATCAGAATTTGATGCTTCGCAGGGCCATATGAGGCCGTAAAATCAACGGTTTTTGCGTCTCGACG
>JBMFVY010000033.1:0-29919 GCA_049965755.1 Phycisphaerae bacterium
CCGACAAAAAGGTACCGGCCCCACCGAGACTATCCCCGGAATTCAATCTTTTTGGGTTGCGGCGCAGCCGCGCTATGTTCCTCGGCGTCCACTGCGGTTAGAATGGTTTTTCTTGCCATGGCGACCGGTGGATAAATCCACCGGCTAACATTTGCCCTGATCGCATCCGATGGATGGGAACATTCACACACCCTTGGGGTACCCGGAAACATTGCCTCGCCCCAATTGCGCAAGCTGAGCCATAGTGCAGCGGTGCAGACGGCAGAGCGGCGGGTAACGCAATTACGGGTGATGCAAAACGTTATAGACTCGTATAATGGCGACATGCCGATGGGGTTAACGGGCAGTCGTTAAATGGAGTACCGATGATGAGTGAATTCATAGGTCGTTTCAGCCAGACTGACCGGCCGCAGACGCCGGACACCGCCCCACCTCCACAGGCACCTGCGCGGGTGACGGGATCGGATGTGCTGGCGGTAGAAGATTTGGCCAAAAGCTATCGTGCAATCTGCGATCAGCTTGGAAAGGTAATCGTCGGCCAGCAGGAGGTGATTGAGCAAGTTCTAACGGCCATGTTCTGCCGCGGACACGCGCTGTTGGTGGGCGTGCCGGGGTTGGCGAAAACGATGCTGGTTAAGACACTTAGCGAAGTTCTGAGTCTGCAGTTTAAGCGGGTACAGTTCACACCTGATCTGATGCCGTCGGATATTACCGGAACCGACGTGCTGGAAGAAGATAAGACGACGGGAAAACGGGCGTTCAGATTCGTCCGCGGCCCGCTGTTTACCAATATGCTTCTGGCGGATGAGATCAACCGCACCCCGCCGAAGACCCAGGCGGCGCTTTTGGAGGCGATGCAGGAGCACCGTGTTACCGCCGGCGAAAATACTTACGATCTTCCGCAACCATTCTTCGTGCTGGCCACGCAGAACCCGATTGAACAGGAAGGAACCTATCCATTACCTGAGGCCCAATTGGACCGATTTATGTTCATGACGGTGGTACGATATCCGACGGCGGCGGAGGAATTGCAGATCATGAAGCAATCAAGTTCGCTGCAACCGGCAACTCTCAACCGGGTGCTGGACGCGACGACCATTGAATATCTGCAGGACGTAGTGCGCAGGGTGCCGGCGGCTGATCATGTTTATGAGTTTGCCCGCAGTTTGGTGCGGGCAACGCGGCCCGGGGAAGCGGAGGCCCCAAAATGGCTCGCAGACCTGGTGCAGTGGGGAGCGGGCCCGAGGGCAAGCATCTATCTGATACTGGCCGGCAAGGCGAGGGCGATTCTGCACGGGCGTATGCACGTGAGCACCGAAGACATTGCCCAGGTGGCCAAGCCGGTCCTCCGCCATCGGATCACCACTACCTTCAGTGCGGAGGCGAGTGGAATTTCGACCGACAAAATTATTGAACGTTTACTCAACGAATTGAGCGGCGCGGCACAGCGTGCGGCGTAATGAGGAATCCGGATTTCGATTCGGAAGGCAGGTGGGTGGTATTTCGACCTCGATCCATGAACGTCAGGAGCCCGAAGCAGGCTCGTTATTGGCGCCGGAACTGCTTTCACGAATCAGTCGCCTGGAAATGGTGGCCCGCCAAGTTATGGACGGTTACGTCCAGGGAATGCACCGGTCCGCCCACCTCGGATTTGCCACCGATTTTGCCCAGCATCGCGAATACACTCCGGGCGATGACCTCAAGCGCATCGATTGGCGGGTGTATGCCAAAGTCGACCGGTTTTATATCCGCCAGTATGAAGTAAGCACCAATTTGCGTGCACACCTGCTGGTCGATGCGAGCGGCTCCATGGCGTACCGCGGGGCCGACGACGCCATGAGCAAATATCGCTACGCTCAGTTTACGGCCGCGTGCCTCGCCTATCTGCTGCTGCACCAGCAGGATGCCTGCGGCTTGATTACGATGGATGAAAAAATACAGGATTTTATTCCGGCGAGGTCAACGGCATCACATCTGATTACCCTGACCCGCGTGCTGGAGGCGCGATCCTGCGGGGTAGAGGGGAATCTGAGCCGGACACTCCACGAAGTGGCGGACCGACTCAAACAGCGAAGCATGGTGATACTGCTCAGCGATCTGCTCGAACCGGCGGATGCATTGATCGATGCCCTGCACCACCTGCGGCACCGCCGTCATGAAGTGTTGGTGCTGCATATATTGGCGCATGATGAGATTGTATTTCCGTTCCGCAAATGGACGCTTTTCAAGAATATGGAAGCCTCCGGTCATTCTCTGCGACTTGATCCGGCGGTGGTACGCCGCCGTTATCTTGAGGCCATGGCCGGACATCGACGGGCGATTGAAACCACGTGCAGTGATCTGCGTATCAGCTATCGGCTCATTGACACCCGTCAGAGTGTGGATCGGGCCTTAACGGCCTATCTATCCACCCGACTCAGGGAGCGCGGCATTTGATTTTTATGATGCCCATCATGCTCCTTGGGACGGCCCTGGCGGCGATACCGCTCATTATTCATCTGCTGCATCGCCGTAAAACCACGCCCATCGAGTGGTCGGCCATGCTATTTCTCCAGCCGAGCGAAACGACGCAGAAGCAAAAGCGTATTCCAGAACACTGGCTGCTACTGATTCTGCGAATGCTGCTCCTAGCATTAATTGCATTTTTATTATCCATGCCGGTGCTGTCCGACGGAGGAATTGCAGTCATCGGCCGCAGTTCGCCCGCGGATGTCGTGGTGGTGATGGACCATTCGATATCGACGGGGTTCATGAGCGGCCGCCGTACCGTTTTTAATCATGGCATCCTGCTTCTCAGAAGTCTGATTCATCACCTGAGCCCCGGTGACAGCCTTAACATTGTGGTGGCCGGGCACCGAAATTACAGCCTGAGTCGGCGTGGGATATTAATTGCGGACCAAACGAGGATTGAGCGGAGATTTATTCTTCCGCTCGAGCAGATGCCGGCCGGTCTATCCGGCAGTTCGATACCCTCGGCGATACGCTACGCACAGGAGGTGGCACAAAGGGGCGACAATCTGAAGAAGGTGATTTTTGTCATTTCCAACGATCGGGTGATATCTTGGAAAATCGGCAGGACCGGATTATGGGATAGCATCCGCACGGCGTCGGCTGGTCGCCCCGCCCCGGTTTACAATATTAAAATTCCGGCGATCGTGACTGAATCCGATGTTTCCATCGGGCCGCTTCATATTGAACCGCGAATTCCAGGTATCGGACAACCTGCGCATATCATTTTCACCGTGGCGAATTCGGGCCCGCTCTCGGTGTCCGGTGTCAGATTGCGACTGCTGGTTAACGGCCAGCCGGTCGCGGTTACGCGGATACGTAAACTCGGGGCGGGCAAAACCCGCACCTGTCGGTTTAAGTATCGCTTTCACACGGGAGGGTCGCACTGGTTGGAGGTCCGTACCCATTTTCAGGATGCGCTGGCGGCAGACAATCGATCTCTGGCGGCAGTGAAGGTGTGGAGTCATCTTTCGGTGCTGATCATTGATCATCAGGTGGGGTCAATCGGCGATTACCGCGACAGCCGGTTCTTAGCGGCGGCGCTCGACCCGTTTCCACAGGAACAGGCCAGACCGGCGCTGGCCACACCTGAGGTGGTGAGCATCAGTCGGGCGGCGCAGATGCATCTGCGGAAATTTGATGCCGTTATTCTGAACGATCCAAGTACCGTCCCCGGCAGCCTGCTGACCCGGCTGAATTTATTCGCACGTTCCGGCCGGGGGGTTTGGATCATCGCCGGAAGCTATACCCATGATCATTTTTTGAACACCGAACTGCAATCACATGGACTCTCCGTCGGCACCTTCGGGCAACTAGAAAAGTCGCGGCGACCACCGTTTATCGTAATTCGCGATCGGCGAAGTGAGATCGTTAAGCCGCTGCTGCAGGCGGGGCACAATCAGATTGTCGGCGTCACCTTACGTGGATGGTGGGCGCTTAAGCCGGAAATTAACAATACCCGGATTATCGCAGCCACCGGTGATGGAGACCCGTTGATTGTGAAGCGGGATTTGGGTTCGTCCGGCGGGCGGCTTCTGGTCTGGACAACCGGCGTTGGCGGGCAATTGAATGACTGGCCAACAGTGGCAGCAAGTTTCGTTCCGCTTGTCAACCAGAGTGTTGAGCATCTGGCACTGGTGGGTCGGGAGCTTTCAAGCCGGCGCGAGTTGAACCCCGGCAGTATGCTGGTCTGGACCGGTCCAGGCCCACCCCCGATCACCTCCGCCGAACTTACGCTGCCGGATAAGCGCATTATCCCGCTGCATCCGAGACTGGAGCCGGGAGATCAATATTTAATCACATCAAGCCATACAGACGAACCGGGGCTTTACCGGCTTACGCTCAAGCCCGGCAGCCGAAAGAGCCCGATTTATTATTGTGTCGCCATTGATATGCGGCAGCTTGCGCCGGCTGAATTGACGGCCGCCGACATGCACTGGATGCAGAACCGGGGGTTTATCGCCGGTTCAATACGACCAGATCGAGCCGCCACTATTCTGGGTACCGCGGTCGGGGGCCTGTCGGTCTGGCCGCTGATCGCCATTCTGGTGCTGGTTGTCATGGTGGTTGAAGGGTGGCTATGCCGTCGGCTCGGGCGGCTGCAGTCGGACGACCAAGTCATCGAAAGCGAGAGCGACATCCCATCAGCGGCGTCCCCGGCGGGTGCCCCATGGTAAGCCGCCATCCGCCGACTTCCAGTTTTTATGCCAGCGTGCATCCGGCCATGAATGTCTGGCTGGTGCTGATACTGGTATGCGCTGCAGGGGGCGCGCTGGTTTACTGGTATATGGGGCAGAAGCGGCTTCTTTCTCCGCGAGCTCTGGCGCTGGTGACCGCAATCCGACTCGCGATGATCCTATTGATTTTTTTATGCCTGTTGCGTCCGAGCATTTCCTGGCGCCGGGTGCAGCGCGTCCCCGGTTCTCTCTGGCTGGTGGTTGATCACAGTCAATCGATGTCTATTAAGGACGGCCCACACTCTCCGGTGACGGAGCTACGATGGGCCTGCGCTCTGGGATATCTGAAACCGGGCGTATACAACGACGCGGCAGATCGGGCGGCTGCGTGGGCCGATGTACTGGCACAACGGCTCAGGAACGTAAGCCGGGAAATCGGCGCCGGTGGAGCGGAGAAGCGTTCGGGCGAAAGACAGATCCGTCGACAACTTGAATGGTGGAGTAAGTACGCTTCCCGCCTGATCGGACACCTGTCCACTCTGCGCAACGCAGATGCCGTAGCCCATACCTTCAAGTCTGCGCAAAACATCGCCAATCGCATGGAAGGGCATCTGCGGGAATCCACCGTCCATGGCAATGCTTATGCTGATTTAAGTTCCGCCGCTTCAGCTCTGAATCGAGCGTCTAAACAACTCACGGGTATGGCTGAAGCGCGCGATAAGGCATTTCTTGCCGCGCAGGGCCGTGACCCCGACGTCATCCTGGCGCTTAACCGAGTAGGGGGTATGAGCCGAACAAAACTTGCCATTGCGGCACTTCTGTCGAACCGAGCACAAAACGGAAAGAGCTTTGCGGGTTTAACCGCCGGTGAACAGGTGCATGTGGTGAGTTTCGCGGCCCATGCGTACAACGTGGGGCGTGCATCACCGATAGCGCTGCGAAATGTGCTGCGGAACGCCATGAATCCGACCGGCAAAGCAACGGACATCACGGCCGGACTGATGAGAGCGACGGATGAGATGAAATCGCCGGCGTCTTCAAAAGTGTTGGTGGTTTCGGACGGACGTCAGAATATGGGACCGGACCCGGGGCCCATCGCTCGACTGCTATTGGCGAGAGGAACACCCACTTACACGCTCTGCGTTGGGTCCGGATTCGACTCACCGCTTGTGAGAATTCAGGCGGTCCATGCTCCTACCTGGATATTCAGACATCAGAAGATGCACGCCGTGGCGCTGGTATCCATCCGTGATCTGGCGGATCATCCGGTAAAAATCTATTTATCTCGCAACGGAAAGCTCATCGACAGCCGGACCCTGCTGGCGACATCCCGGCACAGCGTGCGAACAGTAAGGTTCAGCAACACTCTGAATTCGCCGGGCGTATATCGGTATCAATTACGCATCGGTCACATTGCCGGGTCCCTGTATCGGGGGAAGGTGCAGAAATCATTCCGAGTGACCGTCCGTCGCGACAAGCTTCAGGTGCTGGTGGTGGATAATCAGCCGCGTTGGGAGTATCAATATCTCGTCAATTATTTCTCCCGAAGCGGACGGGTGCATCTTCAGGCCGTGCTGCTTCATCCGGCAACGATCGCGGGGGTGACACCGCCTAAACCGATCGTGGCTTCTCCATCCAATCCTCTCTATACCGCGTCCAGTCTGCCCACGGGAAAACGGGCGTGGGGTCAATTCAATTTGATCATTCTGGGTGATATTCCCCCACATTCACTATCGGCGGCGGATCAACAGGCACTGGCGTATGCGGTTGAGACTCAAGGCAGCGCGCTGGTGCTCATCGCAGGGCAGAACTACATGCCGGGTGCGTGGAAGGGAACGGCTTTGGCCCGGCTCATCCCCGTGAAATTAAAGCCTGTCTGGGCGCCAAGCGTCATGCGCGAACAGGAGCGATCGGGGTTTGCTCCGCTGCTGACACCGGAAGGCGTCGAGTCGGACCTTTCTGATCTAGGTATCGATCGGAGCCGCAATAATCGTTTCTGGCGAGATATGCCGCGTTGGTATTGGCACAGTACCTTTACCGATGCCCGGCCTGACGCCCGCGTACTGTGGATGATCGGCAATTCGGGTGGAATCGGTTCAAATTCAGGGGGGGGAAATCACCAAAGAGCCCTGCTGGCCACCATGAGTGCCGGTTCGGGGCGAGTACTGTATCTGGCCAGTGATCAAACGTGGCGAATGCGGTCAGATGACGGCCATAACCTCGAGAACGCGTTTCTTGCGCAATTGGTGCGATGGTCGGTGGGAACGCAACTTCCGGTGGGAGGGAAATGGGTACGGTTTGGCGCCAATCGAACGCACTATGTTTTTGGGCAAACTGTGCATGTTCGCGCACGAATTCTGCATACCAATCTGCTTCCGGACGCACACCTTCAGTTCCAGGTTAGAGCCCGTCTGATTCACAGTCGTCGTAATCCCAAAGAGGTCGGTGCCATGCAATCGGCTCCCATGATTGCTATACCCGGTTCGCCGGGGTTTTACAGCGGCGTGTTGACCGACCTGAAACCGGGCAGCTATTCCATCACGCTCAAAGGGGATCATGTGGGTCAAAAACTGGCGGATGACCCAACGGCAGTGAATCGAAATGAGATCATCCGAATCCGGCCCCGTAAAAATCTGGAAATGCTGGATCCCGCAGCGGACCCGCGAGCCATGGAGCAATTGGCCTCCGCCGGCGGCGGAGTCATGGTAACCGGACCGGCCTATTCGATATTGGCGGCGGCGATGCCACCGCAAAAACATACTCTTCGCAGCGTTAATACCATTGGGCTGCTCACCAGCGCCCAGAGTCGGGGAACGGCAGCCCTTCAATGGTTGTTTATGATCTTTTTTGCTGTGCTGGCGGCGGCGGAATGGATCATAAGAAAAGCAAAAGGCTTGATATAATAGTATGGATGGCAAAGCATGAACGAGAATCAACCTTTGTCGGCTGCCGGCGGGATTTCTTCGGCGGTCGTCGGAGAGGTGTTACTGAGCCCCCCACGTTCGTGCATACGGCAGAGAACTGAGCCATGAGCATCACGTCCCTACCTCCAGATGAACTCTCGGCCCCACTGCTGGCCGTCGCGGCGAGGCAGAGGCGATTTCGCATTGCGCAGGCGATGATCCGCTCGCTGGGGTACTGCGCAGTGATTGCGCTGGCCGCAGTGCTTTTATTGGGAAGCTTTCCGCATCTTGCGACGCCGTTTCGATGGTGCATAGCGGTCATTGCATGGGCAACCATGTCGTGGACTCTGTGGCGAATATTGCGAGGTTCGTTTGCCCCTGTTAATCTTCGAACCGCTGCCGGGGTGGTTGAAACAGCCGAGGCCCATCAGGAAATCCTTCTCAGTGCGGTGGAATTTTCATCGGACGCCAATACGAAGCAGATCGCATCCGGAGAGCTGGTCGACCGAGTCATCAACAGGGCCGGTGAGATTGCCTCCGAGATTGACGCCCGACGGATCGTAACCTCGCAGACGATCTTAAAGGCGGCGGTTATCTGCGTTCCGGCATTGCTGGTGTGGGTATTACTTTGGCCGCTGATGCCCAATACCCTCGCACTGGGCGTTCGTCGTACGATCATGCCGTGGTCAAAAGAGATGCCGCTATCCGCCATGAAGCTATCGGTATCCCCCGGAAATCTGAGTATCGGTCAGGGGGGAAACGTGGTGATTACCGCACGAGATCATTCCAAAATCCCACCTGTAAAACAATTGCATCTGCAATTGGTGATGCGGTATGCCGATGGTCGCAGTTCCATCAGCAGCATGACCCCGACCGGTCCGCGTTCATATCGCCACACGCTCCCTGCGGTTCAGACATCATTTCAATACCGAATCTTATCCCGTCGTGGCGAATCGCGCTGGTATCAGGTACATGTGATTGCGCGGCCGGCCATCAGCCGTCTTACCATCGTTTACCATTATCCGTCGTACACTCATTTACCGCCCCACCGGGTGACGGGGGTGGACGGCACCGTTACGGGAATCCGTGGCACGGACGTTTCGCTGACGGTCCACACAACACAAAAACTGGCCCGTCAAAGCGCTCTGCATTTTGCCGCATCGTCGGCGGGACCGGCGACAGTGGCGGCGTTGAATCATGTTGCCGGTACGGCTTATCGGGCCGTCTTCACATTGATCGCCAATACACACTACCGTATTAAATTGATCAATGCGCAGCACGTCGATAATACCGATGACCGGGTCTGGCCGATTGTCGTCCATACGGATCCTCCGCCCGTGGTGCATGTCACGAGCCCCCGCGGTGTGGTGCGTGCCCGCCCGGATGACGTTATTCCCATTCGTTACCAGGCAACGGATGAATACGGCATCACTTCTCTTCGTGTACGGATAAAAGTCGGTAACATGCCTTCGGATTCATACCCGATTCCACTGGGGACGGCCGACAGGCGGAAATATTCCGGGAGGTGGAAATTACATATTGCAGATCAGCTTCTTGCGGCGAACGAACCCCATGCCCGGGTGATCATGTATCGCCTTGTGGCGGAGGACAACTGCCTGCCGGCGCACCAGACCGGCTTGAGCGGCGAACATGAAATTCGCATTGATCCATATCTCGACATGAGTTATCAGGCCAGGCATGATGCGTCGCTTTATCATCAATTTTCGGGAATATTGCGCAAGAGCATAGGACGACTGCAGAGAGCCACGCGACAGATCACTCAGTTGCAGCATATTCCACCGGCCCAACACTTTAACTCCGGCGCCATGCGACTCGCGAATCATTCGCAGAATCTCATCGGTCAAAGCGCCCGTGATTTGGAATCGGCCGCAGCGCGGATGCACCACGGTGTTTACCGGCAGGTTGCGACGGCGATTCGATCGGTCACTGAAACATCACTCCATTCGGCCGCCAAAAATCTGGGGCTGGCGACATTTGATAATCCGAAATTGACGCAAACCCGATCCGCACAGCTTGCAAAAGCGCAACAGGGATTGCAGGCAGCGCTGAATCAACTGCGAGCCACCGCAAGACAAATGCAAAGGCAGACAGGTGCACAGGTGATAGCCGACAGCGTTAGGGCCCTGGCCAGAAAGCAGGCGTCGGTATCCAAGGAACTGAGTATCAACCCGACTGATGCCGGGGCTCTGGCGCAACAGCGTCAAATAGAAAACCAGATACAGCATCTGGTAACTGCACACCCTATTTTGCAGCGTCCGACGCAGGAAATGGCCGCCCCACAAATTAAACACCTTGAGGCGGAACTGCGAAATATCAGGACGGCGCAGCAGGGTATCCGCCGGGTGATTAATGCCAAACTTCATCAACAACAGGCAAATCAGCGCGCCGGAATGCTCGCGACGGAGCAATTGCATCTGAATCGGGCCATCAACCAATTCATAACCGCCAAACCCCACGCATCCGCATTGAGCAACGCTCCACCCATTTCGCATACCGCCATGCAGACCGCGGTGCAGGCGCTCGAGCACCATCACGCATCGGCTGCCCATATCGCGCAGAAGCAGATCATCAGTCAGTTACAGCGGGCGGCCGATCGACTGAAACAGGAAGCCGCCCAAAGTCAGTTGGCGGCTCAAAGGCAGAAGCAAGCGGCAGCGAACCGAAATCGGGCGGAACAACTCGCTCGGGCGGCTCAACAAACTCAAGCCAATACTCCGGCCGGTATGGCGCATCTTGAGAATCTGGCGAAACAGATTGCTGCTGAAGCTCGGAAACAGGCGGTCGATGACAGCGATCGCGCCAGTCGGCAATTGAATCAGCAGGCCAGGTCGCAGGCGCAGATTGCCATCCACGCCGCAACCGATAATAACTTCTCGGCGATGCAACAGGCCCTTCAGACAGCCGGCGAGGATTTATCTCGAAGCGCACAACTTGAGGCCCAGGCGGTCGATCAAAAACCCGGACCGCAGCAACTTTCTGCCGATGCAAAAATGCTTCATGCTTATGCGGCACGGGAGCGGATCATCGCCAAACAGACCGCTGCCGTTGCCCGGGAACTCAGGGCGGCACGACAGGACACTGCTGAGAGCATGCGTCAATCATCGAAGATTGCATCGGCAATCAGCGGTGCATCGACGCAGGCGAAAAAACTTGAGCAGGAGACGGCGCTGGGATCTCCGCAATTGGCGGCTGCGGTTGCGCAGGCCCGGCAGCAGATGCTTCAGGCCGAGAAGGATCAACATTCCACCAACGAAACACTCAAAGAGCGGAATCATGCCGAAGCGTCGATTCATCAACAAGCCGCGATGGCCCACATCAATTCGGCCCTTGCGGATATTCAGGAAGGGATGCGTGGGAACGGACACATCGGTGACGAGAATCACAATGATCATATTCCGGGTGAGATGCACCCGAACCAGATGCAGGCTCGAGCGGGGTCGCACGCACCGACGGGCAATGCGTCCAACCAGCATTCACCATTGCCGACCGGTCTGAGCGAATATCAACGTTTGATGCAGGCGGCGTCGCAGTTACAGCGGGCGCTGGCTGCAGGGCATGCAGCCAGTCAGGGCCATTCCGGTCAGGCGCAGGCAGCCGCCAGCGCACTCTCGCAGGCAGAACAGGCCCTGGCCTTCGTCGGTGATAACGGCCAATCCGGCCAGGCGATGGGAGCAGGAAGCCCGATGGGGAGCGGCGGCCCGGCGCTGGCTTTGAGCCAGGGGGCGGCCGGTGCCCAAAGCGGAGGTCCCGCGGGCGGCCCTTCTGGTGAGGGAACGGGGATCGGGGCCGATCATGCAAGCGGGCAGATTCCCAAGTCGGTTGCAGCGCTGGGTATCAGCCCTGCCCAATGGGTTCGATTGGGGGCCCTGCGGCAGAAGCAATTATTGAATACCGCCCGGCAGGCCATTCCACCGGGATATCGACAGATGGTGCGCGATTATTATGTGAAGATATCACGCCTGAATCGTGAGCATTGAAAGGATCGGAGAAACCGCCGGTGAATCTTCACCATTTCATTAACCGCTTTTCACGGCAACGATTTATTGTGCCGATCGCGCTGGCGGCTTTGCTTTTACCAACGATACGGCCGCGGGCGGCCACAGCGCATCCCATTCCGGCCTACGTGAAAGCATCCGTTGCCCGGGGATTGCGTTGGCTGGCCCATCATCAGCTTTCCGACGGCAGTTTTGCCTGTGCCAGCCAGGCCAAGCCGGCGGATGCAGGCTTGGCGGCGATGGCCTTCATGGCCCGCGGCTACACGGCCAACCACGGGCCTTATCACCGCGTGATTGACGCTGCGATCCGCTACATAATCTCGTGCCAGAATTCTAACGGCTACATCACCTCCCCCGGCGGCACCATGTATGATCAGGGCATCTGCACCGTTGCGCTCACCGAAGTTTACGGTATGGAGGGCCCCACGATGCGCAAGCGTGTAGGCCGAGCTATTGCCAAAGCCGTGGCTTTGATTCTCGCGGCGCAAAAGCGAACGGTGAATCAGTTTGCGGGCGGGTGGCGTTACCAACCATGGAGCACCGACGCGGATATTTCATGCACCGGGTGGCAACTCATGGCACTTCGCGGTGCGGCCGATTGCGGTGCTGCGGTGCCCGCGCAGGCCATTAAAAACGGCATCCATTTTGTGGTGCGCGATGCCTGTATCAATGGCGGCTTTGCCTATCAGCCCGGCGGCCCCCCGGGGCGCGCCCGAACCGGAACCGGCGTGTTAGCCCTGGAACTCATGGGACGTCGAAATTCGCCCCAGGCGATCTCCGGCGGCAACTATCTGCTGGCGCATCCGATCGTCTACAATGAAAATTTCTATTTCTATGCGGTGTATTATTGTTCGCAGGCGGCTTCGCAACTCGGTGGACGGTATTGGACGGCCATCTACCCCCCTATCCGCAAAGAATTAATTCATTATCAGCATGCGTCTGGATGCTGGAAGCCTCCGGATGGGATCGAATTTCAAGGTGGAAAGCCTTACGCCACCTCGATGGCGATCTTGGCACTGTGCGTGCCGTTTCATTATCTGCCGCTCTATCAGCGTTGAGACATCGCACGAGGGACATGCCGACATGCAGTATGATTGCTGAAAGGGTGTGCAGGGTGAATCCGCGGGGGAGTGAGCGGCGGAACCTGCGGTGAGCGTTCAAAATAGCCGCTGCCTATGATAGCACTGAGCCTCAGGATCGTATCCTAGGAGAAGCTTTAATGATATCCGAACGCAGTGCACGCTTTGAAAGGAGATTTTCGGCTTGACCGGTGATAAACGGGTGGATCTTTCCGTCCGAAGTGAGAGGGCAATCCTGGTGGGTGTGCTGCTGCCGGATTCTTCTGCCGACCCCAGCGCTCCGTTGGATGAGCTGGCCAGCCTGGCGCAGACCGCGGGAGCGGTGGTCGTAGACCGCGTGATACAAAAGCGGGAGTCGATTGATGCGGGCACTTTCATCGGGCGTGGCAAAGTTATCGAAATTGCCCGCTTGGTGAAGAAGCACCAGGCGGATGTGGTGATTTTTGATCATGATCTGTCGCCCAATCAACTTCGGGATGTTGAACGGGTGTGTGACTGTAAAATTCTCGACCGCAGCGAATTGATATTGGATATATTTGCCGGGCGTGCCCGGACGGCGGAGGCTCAGCTTCAGGTGGCTCTGGCGCAATTGGAATATACCTATCCCCGGCTGCGGCACATGTGGAGCCACCTTGAACGCATTGGAGCGGGTGTCGGAGCGGGTGTCGGGGCCCGCGGGCCGGGTGAAATGCAGTTGGAAATTGACCGTCGTCTGGTGCGTGACAAGGTATCAGATTTGAAGCGGCGCATTGCGGAGGTTCAATCGCGCAAATCGCGTGAGGTTTCCGCGCGACGCATGGGACATTTTACGGTCAGTCTTGTAGGCTACACCAACGCAGGAAAAAGTACACTTTTTAATACGCTTACCGGAGCAGATACCTTTGTCGAAGATCGGCTGTTTGCCACCCTGGATACAAAAACCCGGCGATGGCGACTTGGAGAAGCGCATTGGGCTCTGGTATCGGACACGGTCGGTTTTGTGCGAGATCTGCCCCATCATCTGGTGGCATCATTCAAAGCAACACTGGAAGAGGCGACCCACGCGGACCTGCTGCTGATTGTGGTTGATGCCTCTGATCCGCGTTCGCCGGATCAGCTTAAGGCGGTGCAGAAGGTGCTGCTGGAAATTGGCTGCAGCGGGCAGGATGCCATTTTGGTGCTGAATAAGATTGATGCCGTCAAACATCGCGAGGATCTCGCTTATTGGCGGCGGCAGTTTCCCCGGACGATGGAAGTCAGTGCCCGTGACGGAACCGGTGTCATGACGCTGGCCCGGACCGTGCGTGAGCATATGCTGGGTGATCTCCGTCAGGTGAAAGCGGAATTGTCACTGGCCGATACACGCGGCATCACATTTCTGGAGAAATTTTCGGAAATCGTTTCGCGCGACTATGACTCTGCCCCGGGTATGGTGATTATGGAGTGCCGTATCAGCGGCCGTATTCTGGAGCAGGCCTATCATCAGGCGGAAAGACTTACGATACTGACAACTTCACGAGTGCGCGTGCGTCGGGCGCGGGTGCGGCCTGTCAAGGTCTCGGAACTTTTTTCGGATCATTTAACTTCCGCCAGCGTGCCGACGGTTGTATCGCCAATGAAATGACCAACGAGTTACCGTCGCCACGGCGAAATCTTAATCGCCGCGTAACCGTTTCCTCATTAACGGCTTTGGCGGAAATATCTCTTCGGCATAGAATCAGGTGCGGTTGTGGACTCACGATGGAATGGTGATTCATAAGCTTGAAGAAATCCAGATACAAATTGTTGATGTGTGATCTAGACGGAACCCTGATCGGAAAAGGACATACCACCAATGAGGCTGACAAGGAGGCCCTGCGAAAGGCTCGCGAATCGGGCATGATGATTTCAATCTGCACCGGAAGAAGTTGGCGGGAGAGTCGGCATCTGATCGCTGATCTGCAACTTGATGTGCCGGGCGTCTTCTCCAATGGAGCGGAGCTGAACTGGAATATCACGGGAAACTCCATTGAACATGTTCCGCTGAGTGATCGGGCGATGGAGGTGCTGCTGCCCCTGTGCCGCGAGCGATCGCTTACACCGATTATGCTGCTGCATCAACATCACCCGGACGATCCGCTCTATCTGGTGGAAGATGTGGCAAAGCTCCATCCCGCCACGACGGATTGGTTCCGGCGCAACGGTGTATCACACCTTATATCCACGTCGGCGGACGAAAGTCTGCTCAAGCGGTGTCTGCGCGTCGGGCTGATTATGGAGGAACCATCAGCTGCGGAATTCACGGCACGGCTTGATCGCGATTATGGCGATCAATTCAGCTATCACCAGCTGCAGGCGCTGCATTTTCAGACAGCGATACTGGAAATATTCAACCGAGGTGTGAATAAGTGGTTCGGCATATTACAGCTATGCGGCCATCTGGGCGTTGACCCGCGGGATGTGGTGACGATCGGGGATGATGTCAATGATATTCCAATGTTGGAGAACGCCGACCTGAGCTATGCCATGGGCAGTGCGCCGGAGCATGTCCGATCTTCAGCGAAAAAAACGACTCTTGCCCATGCACAAAGCGGGGTTGCGGCGGCCGTAGCTGATCTGTTTGGCAGCCAATCTGTGCCGATGCCGTCCGATCAGGGAACCGCCAGATATTCAAATTTGGGGCTGGCCAACGAATAGATGGTGGACGGGGTTATTTCCATGACCGGTCTGCCGACGGCAGATTGAACGCCGATGGCGGAGAGGACATTGAGCGGCGGGGCAAGCCGGACAATGGTCGGGTTAAAGACACCGGCGAGTTTGGCGGCCTGATGACACGCGGCATCGATGTAGCCGATCTTGTCCACGAGGCCGTATTTGAGAGCTTCAGACGCGGTGAATATTTTTCCATTGGCGACGGTGGTGATGGGAACTTTGAGTACCTTGCCGCGTCCGAGTTCAACGATGTGTTCAAACCGCGCATCGTCGATATTGAGGAGGTTCCGCAGGTAGGCACGGACAGGCGGCGTGAAATCGGAAAAGGGTGAACCGGCCTCTTTCCAGACGGCGGCGGAGCTGGTGAGAAATTCGGGCTTGACGCCGATTTTTTTCAGCAGGCCGGTCAACTGAAAACCGGGCAGCATGACGCCGATGCTTCCCGTAATGGTAGTCGGTTCGGCGAAGATGCGCTCACCGGCCATTGAAACGTAATAGCCCCCGCTGGCCGCCATGGCCCCCATGCTGATGACGACGGGATATCCGGCAGCACGCAGCTTCATTAAATTGTGGTAAATCTCATCGGCGTCGGTGACCGCCCCGCCGGGAGAGTCCACCCGGACAACCACCCCGCGAATACGGCTGTTTTTATTGATCGCGCGAATATCACTCATGACTTCATTGACGGTGGCCCCATCGATTAGTCCTGTAACCGGAACAATGGCAATCATGTCCTGAGCGCCATGATGGACGACGACACACCGGACGCTCGACGAACCATTGAGGGTCGCAACAAGCGTCTTGAGGCCGGTGATCCCCGCGATCAGCAGGCCGTTGACGGCGATTGACAGCAGAAGTAACAGCAATAGAAGAACCGTCCAGAATCGCCGAGGCCTCGGAGCCGGAAGCAGATTGTCATCATTTCGAGCCATAAATACCTCTCCATTCTAGTCTAAGGTCGTATCTCGGAATTTCATTACGGCGAATCGGTGCCCTGCGATCTTCGGCGGAGGCAAACCATCGGCCGGTTTCCGCTGCGTATGTCTATTGATGCGTAGCGAGGAACTCCAAACCATGCGAAAGTTCCAGCCACGGGTCGCCCGTGGGAAATTCCTCCTGTTCCAGAATCCAATATTTTGTATTGAGACCGGAAAGCCGCTGAAAAATCTCAGTCCACGGAAATTCGCCGGAACCGAGTTCCACCATTTGCCGGTCGCGCCCATCCTTAAAATGAATTGCCCTGATACGATCGCCATAGCGAGCCAGCCAATCGAGGACCTTCTGCCCCGCAAATTCCACCCAGAAGGTATCCATTTCCCAAAACACCAGCGCCGCATCTGTTGAATCAAGCAGGACTTGCATCGGCAACGCAGGGGTCGCGGGAGAAAATTCAAAGTCGTGGTTGTGATATCCGAAGGCAATGCCGTTGAGTTGCAATTCGGATCCGAATTTATTCAACTGCCGGCCGAAGCTGCGCCAAAAACCATCTGTGGCCCGCATTTCGGAGGCAATCCATGGAAGCACAACATCGCGCACGGAAAGGGTACCGCAGGCATCGATTACCTTCGTCAATGAGCTCGAGAGCACGTCGAAATTGACGTGCATGGCCAGGGGGCGGATACCCGAATCGTTGAACATCCGCTGCATATCTGCAACCGGCGGCTGACCGTCAAACCAGAACAATTCGGCGTTACGAACACCGGCATCGCTGAGCCGCCCCAGTGTACCGGCGTAATCAGCAAACAGATACTCGTGCACGCTGTAGAGTTGAATCAAAATATCCGGGTGTCGATTTTTCACCTGAGAACGCTCCGCATCCGACGCCTATACTTTACCCTGCCGACGCAATTGACTTTTGCGATGATCCTCGCGTCGCTTTTCCAGCAGATCGACCAGGGTTTTCGGAACACGCGATTCAGTCGGGTCGGCGGCATTTTGCGACGGCGAAGCGTCATGTTTCATCTCCTGTTCCTCATTACGCCGCAAAAAGGCGATGGATTCAAGTAAACATTGCCGCGGAGCGGGAATGTTTTCCGCCTCGCGCTGAAGTGCGATGGCGGTTTGGACAGTCTTTTCATCCTGGGCAAGGGAGACAAACTCGGCCAGTGTGCAGGCGTTTAATTGCGCTGCGCCATCCAGATATTCAATGAGTGCGGCTGCGACCGAACGGAATAGATCGGTCGTAAATAAATCGAGCGACCAATCATCGATGATGTCGGCGTAAAGTGCCGGGGTAGTCAGCAGGATACCCAGCACCCACTGCTGGGCTTTTTCAGCAGCGGTGGCAACGGGGCGCAATTTGGACGGCGTTGCATGAGTGGCAGAGGCTGACGAAGGTGAACCCTGCGAGGTGCTTTGGCGCTGGATGTCATTGATGGCGGCATGAACCTCATCGAGCGACATACCCACCAGGTAGGCCACATCCTTCTCAAGCAGCGTGCGACGCAGGGTATCCATGTGCGGATTAGCGGTGGCCAGAGCCAGAATCCGCATCATTTCTTCAGCAGCTTTAGACTTGTGGGCACGGCCTGCCGAGGCCTGAAAATCGTGGGTTAATTGGCTCCATTTGTATTGCAGTGCATCGGTCGCCCCGGCCAAGAGAGCTTTGAACGCATCCCCCCCCTGCTCGATACAGAAATCACACGGGTCCTTGGCACCTGGGACGTGCATGACGCAGACGTCCAACGGATAGGCCAGTAAAAGCTGAATGGCACGATCGGCCGCCCGCCGACCGGCTTCATCGGTATCGAATACCAGAATCAAACGTCTGGCAATGCGCTCGAGCATCATGGCATGATGTTCGGTGAAGGCGGTTCCGAGTGCAGCCACCACATTCGCCACACCCGCCTGATGGGCACCGATCACATCCATGTATCCTTCAACGAGGACAGCCTCGCCGGATTCGATGATGGCGCTGCGGGCTTTATTGAGGCCGTAGAGCATATCGCGTTTGTTGAAGATGAGCGATTCGGGTGAGTTGAGATATTTCGGCCCTCCCTGCTCATCCACTTTATCAGACGGCAATATCCGCCCGCCGAAGGCGATGACGCGTTCCCCGGAATCGACTATCGGGAAGATCACCCGGTCGCGGAACACATCAAAAGGTGATCCATCAGTGCGTTTTTTCAGCAATCCCGCATCGACGAGATGTTCAACGTTAATGCGATCACGACCGGCGGCTTGCGCGAGGGCTGTCCAACTATCCGGGCAATAGCCCAAGCCGAAAACGTCGATGGTTGCGGGAGTGAGGCCACGCTGCCGAAGGTACGCGCGGGCTGATCCGCCCAAATCGCCGCCGAGCCACTGCCGGAATTGCCTGCCGGCCCAAGCGGATGCCGCGAGCAGATTTTCTCTCGCCTCGCGGGTCTGCGGGTTGGGCACAAATTTATCGGGCAGTTTGATATGGTATTTGTCTGCAAGATATCGTAGCGCCTCGCTGGCCGTCATTTTGTGAAATCGCTGCACGAATTTGAAGACATCCCCCCCGGCGGTGCAGACAAAGCAGTAAAAAATCTGCTTGGCCGGTACCACCCGCATGGAGGGGTTATGATCATCATGAAAGGGGCAGAGGCATACAAACTCACGTCCGGATGGCTTAAGCCGCAACTGATCGCCAATGACATCCTCAATCCGAACCGATTGGCGGACGAGTTCAAAAGCATTGGTAGACGAATTGGCCATAACCCGATTCTACCGGATGGTGCAAGCCAAAAGCCACCGGCGCTATTGCGAAACCCGATAAACGCATAACTTCTTACAAATAATGCACTTGCGTCTTAGTCTTATGCGGCCATACGAACGGAGAGGCCCGCGTATAATGTGAGAGATGAAGCAGGCAGGCACTGAAATTCATATTGGAGATAGAGTTTATGCACCGTGGCGTGGGGAGCGACTGTTTCCGGCAAAGGTCACCTTTCTGGCCAATGGGACGGCGTACATCACATATCAGGACGGCGAAACCGACCGGATGCCGTCACGAAAACTTCAGCCATCGAACAAGGTGTATTTGATTGAGTCGGTATCGCGTAACCCCCGTGAGACGCATTGGTCTGAAGCCCGGCTTCTGGCGGAATTTCTGCGGATGATCGGGGGGCGGCCGCTTTACAGCTTTATTCGCACCAAATTGGAACTGGGGCATTTTTTGAGACAGGCGCGGCAATCATCAAGCCGCTATATTCACCTTTCCATGCACGGCCTGAGAAGAAAGCTGGTGTTGCAACTGGAGGAGGTGGATATTGAGGAAGTGATTGAATTGGCGGGCAATTTGTCGGGCAAGATCGTATTTTCGTCAAGCTGTCTGACGGGCCATGATGCATTCGGTGAGGCGTTTGTGAAAGGAACCGGCGCCGAGGCCTTCATAAGCCCGAAGCGGGAAATACGCTGGGCGGATGCGGCGCTGGTGAGTCAGTTGTTCTACAAAAAACTGCTGTGCGACGGGGTGACGCCGTATGTGGCCTATCGCTTTGCGCGCACGATGTATCCCAACCATGGCGATCTGCGATTTTTCAAATGACGGACTTGTTCTCCGTGGCGCGGGTTATTGTGTTTTTCATGTTAGCTGCTCAAGCGGTTTGGCAATTTTCTTAAATGCCTCGGCACTGACGGAGACGGTGCCCCAGGATTCTGATCTCGACCGCATCACGGCGCGATAGTCACTGAGCGGGGTCGCCAGCATGCTGTACCAATTATCCTCGTAGCAGAAGATTTCGGAAAAGGGGGATTGATCCGAGGCCCCACGCCACTGGTACATGAAAACAAACACCGCCTGAAAGCCGTCACCAAAAATATCTTTCCACTGCCGCAGGTCGTCGATATCGCGACGGGTGACCCAGTTGGCCAATGCCTTACCGGGCGCGGCGACCCGGCCTTTGACATCCACGAGAAGATTGGTGCCATTGGGGCGATAAACGACAAAATCAAAACTCTTCAATTTGGCCGTGCCGAAAAGTGATCGCTTCGCCTCATCCACGGCGATGTAGGGCAGACCGTGATGACGGAGATAGTCTTCAAATGCGGCTTCGTAATGACTGGTCTTTTTTGAGCGCGGCCCCACGTTCAGCCCCCCTTTTCCAGACATTCGGAACGAATAAGCGTTTCAGCCTGAGCCATCGGTAACTCAGTTTCAGATCGAGCCTGCAGATCGCGCCATTTGACAACGCTGCGGCTTAATTCATCGGGCGCCAGAATAAGCGCAAAACGAGCCTGCACCGAGGCGGCCTCCTGAAGCAGTTTGCCGATATTTTTTGTCGCCCGATAGCTGTGCTGAACCCGTAATCCGTCCTGCGTGATTTTTTTGGTGGACGAATCAAATGTAGAGCGGCGGAGCCGCGCTGCCCATTGGGCGGTGAGATCGGTGTCGTCGGATGCGTTGATGATGAAAACATCCGGTCCGCCGCCGAGGTGCTCTGGAAGCAGTCCCCTTTCCCGCAGCAGGATCTCCAGCACGACATCTCCCATTCCGAACCCGACTGCCGGGGTCGGTTTGCCGCCGAAGAGCTCAATAAGCCTGTCATACCGGCCGCCGCCGGCAATGGCCCGATTTTCCCCTCGCACGTCGGCGACTTCAAATACAAAGCCGGTGTAGTAGGCCAACCCGCGGACAAGGCCGATATCCCAACGGAAATTATCCGCCAGTTCAGGTGGCACGAGCTGATCATGGAGCTGCATAATTTTTTCATATGCGAGACGAGCTGCCGGCGTCTGAAGGCGATCCTGAAGTGCCGTGCTTCCGCCTGGTGGCCCGGCTGTTTCGACGGCGAATAATTCGAGCAATTCCTGCTCAGTTACAGAGAAATCACGGGCCTGGAAGAGCTTTTGCCGCTCGACAGCGGTGAGTTTCTGGAGGCGGTCAAGCGTGTAAAAGGTATCGGGCAATTTTTCCCGCCGAATACCCAAAGCGACGAGCAATTCAGCCATCAGGTCGCGGTGGTTCCAGGCGACGACAAAATCGGCCGTGGTGAGCCCCATTTCAAAGAGGAGTGCGGCACAGACGGAGAGACATTCCTTATCCGCGGTGAGCCCCTCTTCACCGATAAAATCCACATTCCACTGAATGAATTCCCGCAGTCGCCCCTTCTGCGGCTGCTCGGCACGATAGCAGCGTGGGATGGCGAACCATTTGATGGGCTTGGGCAGTCCGGCCCCGAATTGCGCGACGATACGGGCGAGTGTGGGCGTGAATTCGGGCCGCAGGGCCAGATCGCGTCCGCCGCGATCCGTAAATGAGAACAACTGGGAAACGATTTCGTCGCCGGATTTGACCTTATAGAGATCAAGGGGCTCGAATGTCGGCCCGTCCACCTCCTGAAAACCAAATCGGACGGACACCCGCCTCCATGCGTCTTCAATGTACCGACGCACCGCCATGGCGGGAGGAAGAAAATCACGTGTGCCTTTAGGGCCTTGGAACAAGTCTGTCATAGGCAGAGAATCTAAACGAACTTGCCCGGATATTAAAGCGCCCGGTGTGGAGGCGATTTATCGCCGCCGAGAGGGGGAGAATTCCTGTGAATTTCAAGCGGTACGCGATCCTGCCTCGCCAACTGGCCGCACGCGGCGGAAACGTCACGCCCGCGGCTGCGGCGGACATGGGTGTTAACGCCCAGAGTACGCAGACGCTGCTGGAAGGTTTTCATCGTTCCGCCATCTGGCCTTAAAAACGGTATGCCGGGCACTTCGTTGTAATAAATCAGATTCACATTGGCACGTATCTTACGCGCAACGGCAGCAAGCTGATCTGCGTGCTCCGGCAGCGTATTAACTCCCCCAAGCATGATGTATTCCAAGGTGATTTCACGACCCGTTTTTTGAAAATAGTCCGCGGCGGCGGACGTAATCATGTCAATGCTGATACCTTCCGCCCACGGGATGATCTGACGGCGAAGCTCGTCGTTGGGTGCATGGAGGCTCACGGCCAGCGTTACCGGCAATCCATGAGTTGCCAGCGCGCGAATCTGCGGAGGCAGGCCGACCGTACTGACCGTAATTTTTCGGGCGCCGATATGCAATCCCCACGGAGCGGTCAAGGTCTTCAGGGCGCCGGAGGTGGCTTCCAGATTCGCAAGCGGTTCTCCCATACCCATGAATACGATGTTGGTAAGGCGCCGCTCTTCGGGCAGGAGGTGAGTAAGCTGCAATGCCTGCTCAATGATTTCGCCCCGCGTCAGATTGCGTTTAAGGCCGTCGAGCCCGCTGGCACAAAATGCGCATCCGACGGGACAACCGACCTGCGTGGAGAGGCAGGCGGTGCGTCGATGGGAGACGACGGTGCGGCCGTAATCGTCGGCCTGATCATCATCGCACGGGATCATGACGGATTCCGTCAGGCCACCGTCAGGCCAGCGCAGCAGAATTTTCTCCGTCTGATCCTGAGATGTCACGTGGCGTGCTTTTTCCGCGGTGAAAATGATGAATCGATCAGCGAGAATTTCCCGGTCATGAAGCGAGAGATTCGTCATCTGATCAAATGACCGGGCACGATGCTGAAATACCCATTCCATGATCTGGCGGGCGCGGAACGGCGGCATACCCTCATTTTGGAGTACCGCGGCAAGGGCCGGGAGGTCCAGATTTAATAAATGATGGCGGGTCATAGAATGCCTGTCCGCCGAAATACATTTTTTCTGCCGCTGATCATGTATGGTAATCCGCATTGATGGTGATATATTCACGCGAGAGATCGCACGTGTAGATGCGCACCGATTCCCGGCCAATCGCCAAGTCAACACGTATATTCACGTGCTTGGCTTTCATCGCGGTTTCGACGGTGGAGAGTTCAACATCGGTCGGCCGACCGCGACCGAATACCTCAATCCCCCCCACCCAGCAGCGAACACGGTCAACATTCATGCTCGCACCGCTGTAACCGGCGGCGCTGACGAACCGCCCCCAGTTCGGATCACCACCATGAATAGCGGTTTTCACCAGCGGCGAATTGGCGATGGCCATGGCCGCGACTTTCGCCTCCGAGGCGGTTCGAGCCCCGGTTACTTCAATGGTTACCAGCTTGGTAGCGCCTTCGCCGTCGGCGGCGATCTGCCGTGAGAGCGAATCGGCCACATCGAGCAGTGCATCACAGAATGCCCGATAGTACCGCGATTGAAGCGTCATGCGCGGATTTTCGGCTTTGTCATTGGCCAGGCAGACGAACGCATCGCTGGTGCTGGTGTGTTGATCGACGGTTACACAGTTGAAGGTCTGCTCTGCAGTAAGGCGTACCGCGCGGCGGAGGAGCGAAACGGGCACATCGGCGTCGGTGGCGATATATGCCAGCATCGTGGCCATGTTGGGGGCAATCATTCCCGACCCTTTGCATGCACCGGCGATGGTTACGGTCGTGTCGCCCAATTTCAATTGTGTCGCCGCCTGTTTCGTACAGGTGTCCGTTGTGAGGATTCCCTGAGCAAATTGTTCGCCGTGATCAAATGTGGAACCGAGCTGCGGAACCAGTCGGGCGATCCCGTCCGCGACCTTTTGCATGGGGAGATAATGCCCGATGATGCCGGTGCTGAAAGGAAGAAATTGTTCCACCTCACCGTGAATGCCCCGGCCGGAGAGATGCTCTGCGGCCAAGCGACACATCTTTTGCGCGTCGGAAAGCCCGCGTTTGCCCGTGCAGACGTTAGCACACCCGCTGTTGACAACACAGCCGATAATTTTGCCTTGCTGGACGTGCTTTCGTCCGACAATCACGGGCGCTCCAACGATTTTATTGGTGGTGAAGACAGCGGCGGCCGTTGCCGGTCGGTCTGACACCAGCATGGCCATATCCGGTTTTCCGGAAGATTTGATGCCGCAATGCAATGCACCGGCCATAAACCCCGGCACGCTGGTGATATTCAAATCGGGCATGCGATAGATACTCCAAAAACTCTCCGCCTGTTCGCGGCGGCAGACACGCAACAAACAGCCAACGGCATCAAGTTATACCGAAAACCGGATTTATTCACCTCCCGAAGCGATAATGGCGCAGCCTTCCGGCTTGTTCCTGCCTATCAAGCGTGTTACGCAGTCGCCGATGGATGATTTTTTTTACAGGAGGCCGTAAAGCAACAGCAATGGCGATCCCGAACAAAACAGTGAGCCGAAACAGATTGCGAAGGCCGCAGGCAAAATCACCAGTGGATATGCCGTCTTCGGCCCAGGTTACACCGTGGTACAAGCGCGACTGGACATTCTGCAAAAATTGGCACCGGGGGTACTGAAAGCAAGGAAACAGAGCAAACCGTGGCCACCATCATGGAAACTGGCCATCGCACAGCCCTACTGCGCTCACCCGAGATAATTGCCACGCCATGTCTGAATTACCCCTACATAATTGAAAGCGGCCCATGATGCGTAGCGATAAAGCACACGCGTCATGGGCTAAAGGGTATACTCTTCATTGATGATTGAGACGCAGCAGGACAATCGGCCCGCCCCACCGCCGTCTTTCTTCGCGCTCGGCACCGCGGGACTACCCGAAGATTTTGCGCTGGAGGATCAGGTATACCGACTTAAAAAAGTCTTCAAACATGACTTTTTTGCGGCAACCGGCCTGTACACCGATGCGGATGGTCAGTTGGTCGTGCTTAAATTGCAGCGTACCTATCCCCTTTTCGGCTTTCCCATGCAATGGTTGGGCGCACGCATAGCGAGGCATGAAATTGCCATTTTTCGGCAACTTCAGGGAATCCGGGGTGTTCCTCGATTTTTGGGGGTTTACGGACCAACGGGGTATGTTCACGAATTTATTCCCGGTGAAGATTTATGCCCGGAGCTGAAGCCGGATGCCGCATTTTTCGGTGATCTAGAAAGACTCTTTCATGACCTTCATGCACGAAACGTCGCGTATGTCGATACCAACAAACGGGAAAACATCCTTTTCGGCACCGACGGCCGCCCGTACCTGATCGATTTTCAAATTTCATTCTGGCTTAAACAGGGACGGGATGACAGCTATCTGGCGCAATGGCTATTCAAACGGCTGGTGCATGAAGATTGGTACCACTATTACAAGCATAAAACGCGTCTGGCGCCGCAATGCTGCACCAAGGAAGATTTCGCTCGGGCGGAAAATCGCAGTTGGTACATCCGTCTTCACCGACTGATTTTCCGACCGATGATTCAACTCCGACGTAAATTTCTGGCACGATATAAGAAGTCCCACAATCAGATACAGTAATATAATTCGAAGTGCACCACCTAAAGACGGAGTATGGTATGACCGACCCGGTCGTTGTTACAGGTATTGGCGTTGTATCCCCGAACGGTCTCGGCGCTGATGCCTATACTCGCGCTTTGAGCAGGGGTGAGAGTGGCGTCAAAATGATTTCCAGTTTTGACACCTCGAAATTGAAAATTCGTTTTGCCGGCGAGGTTTCAGATTTTCGACCGCAAGATCATATGGATGACCGGGATCTGCGCCGGGTATCGCGCACGGTTCCGCTGGCGGTGGCGGCGGCACGGGAAGCACTGACTACGGGCGGAATTACCTGTCCGATTGCTGATGCCGGAGCATCAGAACATATCGGTATTATCCTGGGAACCGGCGGCGGTGGGCAGGAATTTGTTGAGAACCAGTATCGTATTCATTACACGGGTCGAGGTAAATCATCGCCATTCACCATACCGGCAGGCACGCATGGCAATTTGTCGAGCGAAATATCGATTGCCTTAGGACTTCGGGGACAATCTCACGTCGTCACCAGCGGTTGCGCCAGCAGCACCGATGCCATCGGCTATGCGATGATGACACTTCAAACCGGGCGGTTGCCAATGGTTCTTGTCGGCGGGTCGGACGCTCCCATCGCTGAGGGGATCATGCTCGGCTTTGAGGCGATGCGAATTCTGGCTGGCCCGTGCGATCCGATATCGAAATCGTCCCGCCCCTTTCATGCGGAGCGCGATGGTTTCGTTCTTGGAGAAGGATCGTGGATGATGCTGTTGGAAACCGCCTCACATGCCGCGGCACGCGGTGCAAAAGCTCTGGCTGAAATTCGCGGCTGGGGTTCTACCTGCGATGCGTATCACCGGGTGCAACCATCCCCCGATTGCACGCAGTCCGCCCGCGCCATACAAATCGCCATGACCCAGGCCGGTATCACACCGGGCGATATCGATTATGTAAATCTCCACGGCACGGGCACGAAGCTTAACGATGCGCTCGAAACGCAGACGATGAAGCTGGCGTTGGGACAGCGGGCCGCCGAAGTACCGATGAGCAGCACGAAATCAATGATCGGCCATCCACAGGGGGCCTGCGGTGCGGCAGGTGTTACGGCCACGATTCTGAGCCTGAGAGCGGGCTTTATCCCCCCCACCATTAATCTCGACTGTCCCGACCCGGCGTGCGATTTGGATTATGTGGCTCATACGGCCCGCCCGAGCGATGGAGAATGGGCGCTTTGCAACTGCATTGCCTTTGGTTCAAAAAATTCAGCGTTGGTGATACGCGTTTTACGGGGCTGACATGCGAGATAGCCGCCCCGCCGAGACCGCGGCGTCAAAGGGGCGACCTCTGGAATTCGATCAATTCCGGTGGGACCTGCCGCAGGCCGCGTTTTTTGGCCAGGCAGACATAATGATGCATGCTTCGGCGGTAATGTCTTTCCACACGCCCATCAATCGGAATCTCGCGCAAGCGCATCTGTTCAAATGCCCATTGCCAGACGTGATATTCCTCCAAACAGCGTGGGCGAAATTTTCGGAAGCCAATGGCATGATGCCCAACTTCATGAAGAAAGATGCAGGCGCTCACCGGTGAACGCGGATGCGGCGAGGAAATCAGACGCTTTACGTCACCGTTGCTGTAGTGCAGTTCATACGCCACACCACTCATGCTCTGGCGCCATTTGCGAATGCTAATGCCGAAGGCTTGCTTCATTTCATTCACGAGGCGCTCAAAAAACTCACGCCTGGCCCGGCGTCCCTCAGCTGGATAAATATCCAAAGGGTTTACTGCATTCAATTGATCAACACCATTTTCACAAAGCGGTGGGCACTCGGTAATTGAGGACTGGTTCGTAAGATAGTCAAAGAGACCTAATTGCCGGTTTTCTTCACCGCTCATCATCACACCAGAAAGTATATCGCCAAGAACCGGTATTTGTAATTATTTTTTTTTGTTACTGAACTCGCTGTTTCGCTTTTTTCAATCGACACGGAAATACGGATGTTGCGCAATCTTAAAATTGCAGGGTCTCGTGCATTTCCGGCAGACAGAGTTGATCATTGCAAAGAGTGTAATGCACAGCAAGCTTTCGCCTTCTATCCGTCGAGACAAGTGCGGGCAGATCAATGGTGAACTGCCTCATCTTGTCGCTCCGCTCATCCGATTCGGCCGTGGTCTCAATCGCCTGTACGGGGGGCGATGAAAAATCTGCCGGCATGCCAGCCATCTGCACGCGAAATACCGGCGTCTGCATCAACTTGAACGGATGCGGCAGATGGGTCTCGATGACCACTCGCAGGCCGCCATTATCAAGCGGATGCGTCGAGGCGACGTGCCATGCGGCCCGTTGCGGGGCGGAATATGAGATCGGATGGCGAACCAAAGTGCCCAGTAAGGTGGCGGCGCCGACAGGATAATTGCCTGTGATCGGCAGAATGCACGCTAACGCTTTACGTGCACGATCCGCATAATGCGATGTGTGTTGCATGTGATCAAGATCGAGCATGGCACTGATAAGGACGGCTGAAGCGCTTGGAACGACATTATCCAAATCTACCCGCATCTGCCTTAGCGGACTTCCATGGAGATCGGCGGACGTGAAGAGTTCGCCGGAGGCGCCGCCAAAAAGTTTCAGCGCATGATCGATCATTCGTCCGGCCAACGCCAAATTTTGCTCCGAGTCCTGCGGATTGTGTGCGGCCCAATCAATAAGGCCGCGAGCCAGGTACGCGTAATCATCGAGGAATCCGGGGCCAAGTAACTCGTTTCCGCATGCGCCACGCAGGACCGAACCGGTCGATGAAACCAGACGGGTTTTGGCGGCCGATAGCAGGCGTGCGCCCGCATCGTGAAAGCGGCCGCCGTTCTCGAGCCGCATGGCATGGGAAAGAGCCGAGAGCATCAAGCCGTTCCAGGCGGTAATAACTTTTTCATCTACAGCCGGTGCGATTCGCCGACGGCGGGCTGATTCAAGCCGGTTGATCAATTCCGGCCAACGAGGATCAAACCAAAGGTCGGGGAGATCACGCCCGTGGCCCCCCACCTGCAGGACATGAGTTCCCTCCCAATTCCCATACGGGGCAATATCCAGGACGTGCCGGGCAAAATCAAAAAGCTGAGGCTCGTCGGCAAGGACTTCCGTGAGTTGCTGCCAACTCCAGGTGTAATATCGCCCCTCATGGCCTTCGCTGTCGGCGTCCATCGAACTCCACAACAGTCCGTCAGAGGATGACATATCCCGCAGCCAGAAATCGATTATGCGCGCGGCAGTATAGGCATAATCATGACGTTGCAACAGCAAGGCGGCGCGGGCGTAAATTTGCGCCAGTTGTGCATTGTCGTAGAGCATCTTTTCAAAGTGGGGTACATGCCAGCATTCATCGGTGCTGTAGCGTGCGAAGCCCCCGCCTACCAGATCGTGAATTCCGCCCCACTGCATGGAGTCGAGTGTGAGTGTGAGCATCGGCTCGGCACGCCGGATCCGCTCAATGATCGCCGGTGGAAAGTCTGAGGAGCCGGAAGCCAGCATTTCCAGCAGTTGAGTCCAGAGCAGGAGTATCTGGTGCGGTGGAAATTTTGGACGTCCACGGAAGCCTCCATTATCCGCATCAAAGCGTTTTTCCGCATCATCCAAAACCGCCGTCGGCAATTCGGACGGCTCCACATGATGGTGAATGGAGGTGTGGTGGATCGCCTGATCCAAGGCCTGCCACATTTCATCTGCCTGCTCCAGTAGCGCGCGGCGATTTTTCCCCCATGCCGTCGTTATGGATTCAATCAAACGGGGAAATCCGGGGCGCCCCCGCGCATCCTGCGGTGGAAAATAGGTTCCGGCATAAAATGGCTTGAGTTCCGGGGTCAGCCAGACACTCATCGGCCATCCGCCGGAACCGGAAAATAACTGGGTCGCGAGCATATACGCTTCATCAATATCGGGCCGTTCCTCGCGGTCAACCTTAATATTGATAAAGTGCGCGTTCATCTGCTTCGCAATGGAGGCATTCTGAAAAACCTCATGCTGCATGACATGGCACCAGTGGCATGCGGCATAGCCCACGGAAAGAAAAATGGGAACATCCCGCTGCTTTGCCTCGGCAATCGCTTCCGAGTTCCACGGTCGCCAGTCTACGGGGTCCGCCGCATGCTGACGCAGATAGGGGCTGGCGGCATTTATCAAAGCGTTAAATTCTGTCTTCATTTTGATCCGGCATGTGCATGATGGTCTCATCGCGGTCCGTCGGACTGGAAGATTGCCGACGTTTCAATCGACATGGTTATAGCATATTTGTCCGCAGCGCGGGAAATGTCGGCACATGACGCTCACGCGCCGCAGCGTCCGCTAGAGCCGCTTGCGTTGTAAGGTTTTCCGAACGGCATGATATGAACAGATGTCGATATGTGGCTGTGTCCCGGGTC
>JBMFVY010000034.1:0-29508 GCA_049965755.1 Phycisphaerae bacterium
CGGTGTTATCCTCGCTTTCCACGAGGTAACACGCAACACCCAATTATAAGTTACAATAATTTGAATTCACTACACTATGAATATCACCACATCAACGGTTTCCGGCCGGAGGGCGGCCACCTCGAGGCGGAAATCACGCTCCTTTGCGATACATGCCACCGCAAGGCAACCAACCGATTTTTTTCAAAGGAAGCGATTGCAGACGCCAACGAGAATCCGCATAACCGATCGGAGAGTGAGTGCGCCCCCGACACGGTATGGATGCACGTTGGTAACAGCGTTCAGATTCGCCTCGGCGAAAATTTAATAGAGTTTGTCAACGTGCCTCTGGCGGCGGCACTGGTGATCGACGGCAACCCGATCTGCGCATTGGAGCGAGAGGACAACCACACACTGCTAAACCTAAGCATCTGCGATGATCACGACCGGCCGATAGTCACCGTCAGAAGGAGCGAGTTGGTTTACCGGACATCGGAAGTCGACGACGTCGAGTGCAAGGGCGAAGTCCTCACAATACGTCGGAGCGGGCGGATAATTTTCAGGGCCAGATTCCGGCCGCCGGAGTTCACGATTATTGAATGCGAGGCGTGGTGGAACGGCGTATCCGTCGAAATCAGGGAACAGCGTCTGCTCTTGGACCGGCAGATTTGGGTCAGCCGCGACGGAGGCGGCCCTCCTGCGGCGGCGTTTAACTTGCGCATCACGGGGTCCATCCGGATCACGGATTCTGCCCGTGGGGCTGGGTTTCTCATAGGACGGAACAACGGCGGTTGGGCGGCTGGGCTCAGCGCCCCTGCTCCTAAACGACGGATATTTCTCCCCGGGGCTGAAGCCCCGACGCTGGTTCCCGAGGGCACGGTACCCATTGATGGCTGCTACCGGCCCCGCGATCAAGACGCCTAACTCTGAATCCAGCTAAGTGGCATCGCCCAATGGTACACCGCCTCCCCTCACAAGCCAGAATGCTCGTGGCCGCTGGAATAAACCGCCAGGGCGGTGCCCCGTCGCTCTGTCTTCTCAGGTAAAGCCGGAAAAATGGCCCTGGTGAATTCAGGGCAGGGGATCAGGAGGGTACGCAAGGCCGGGCGGGGCTGGTGAGGGGTCGAATTGATGCCGGAATTTTCGGTTGGCGCGGCGTAGCGCCGTGACGCGTGGCGCATTGTGACGCGATTTTCCCTATGACGCTATATGAGAATAATTTATTCTGCTCATACGGAAACTCGCGCCACCTCACGTCACGCGTCACAAAACCCGCATTATTTTGCAAATAACGCCACTTCCGTGGCGCACCGGCGGCCGCCATTTTCGCATTGCGAGGGCTCCGGCGGGGTGCGCGGACCGCCGCGTGCACCCGTCCGCGTCTTCATGTGGGATATGGCCTTGGGCCCTGCAAGTCATCTTTTCAATGCCTGCATGCCTTGGTGGCGGAACGGCACATAAATGTGCCGGCTAGTGCGGCGGCGTGTGAGATGTGGCTATTCACTCGCCCCCTGCGGTTAATTCGGTTTCTCGCTCTGCGGTTCCTACCCGCTTTCACCACGGTGGCAACCGGTGGAATAAATCCACCGGCTCGCATTTGCGGTGATCACATCCGGCGGATGTTCGCTGCTGAGATCGGCGCGGAGGCATACGCCGTTCCGGATGTGCCCGGAAAAATTGCCACGCTCCCACAATCCACAATCTCCGCTTCAAACGGCGATTTTTACCAATCGCCGTTCGGGACTATAATTGCGTGCTTGGCGCGGTGATATGCGTGCGTGGTTTAAGATGGAAAGGCAGACGGTTGATGAATCCGATTGAGGCCCAGGACCCGGTATTGTGGAAGGCGATTCGCGATGAGCAGAATCGGCAGAATTCAACGCTTGAACTTATTGCCAGTGAGAACCACGTTTCGCCGGCGGTGCTGGCGGCGGCCGGTACCGTCCTTACCAACAAATATGCCGAGGGGTATCCCGGGAAGCGCTATTACGGCGGATGCCAATTTGTAGATGTGGTGGAAGAGCTTGCGCGGCAGCGGGCCAAAGAACTCTTTCACTGCGATCATGTGAACGTGCAGCCGCATTCCGGTTCGCAGGCGAATCAGGCGGTCTTTCTGGCGGCACTGACACCGGGCGATACCATCATGGGCCTGAATCTTGATCACGGCGGACATTTAACGCACGGCAAATCGGTGAATATCTCGGGCAAATGGTTCAAGGCGGTTCACTATGGCCTTGATCCGGTGACGGAGCGGATTGATCTGGCGGCCGTGCGGGCGCTGGCGATGGAGCATAAACCGAAGTTGATCATTACGGGTGCCAGCGCTTACTCGCGAATCTGGGATTTTGCGGGCTTTGAGGAAATTGCCCGCAGCATCGGTGCGCTGCACATGTCGGATATTGCCCACATTGCCGGGCTGGTTGCGGCGGGCCTCCATCCGTCGCCGGTACCGCATGCGGATTTCGTCACCACCACCACGCATAAGACGCTGCGCGGGCCGCGGTCGGGGATGACGATGTGCCGGGCCGAGTGGGCGAAGAAAATTGATTCAGCCGTTTTTCCGGGCCTTCAGGGTGGTCCGCTGATGCACATTATTGCCGCCAAGGCGGTCGCCTTCGGCGAAGCCCTCGAGCCGCAATTCAAGGATTATGCCCGGCAGGTGATTAAGAATGCCCAGACGCTGGCGGCCGAACTCATCGGACGCGGATATCGGCTGGTGTCGGGCGGGACGGACAATCATCTGATGCTGGTGGACCTGCGGGCCAAAGACGCCAATTTGACGGGTGCGGCGCTGGAAGGGTGGCTGCAACAGGCGGGAATCATTGTTAATAAAAATATGATACCGTTTGATACCCGCAAGGCGACGGAAACCTCCGGCGTCCGCATCGGAACCCCCGCCCTGACGACCCGCGGCCTGCGCGAGCCGGAGATGAAACTGGTGGCGCAATGGTTTGACCGTGCGGCATCCAGCGGCGGTGACCCGGCGGTGCTGGGGCGGATCAATACTGAAGTTGTCGAGTTTACGCACCAGTATCCTCTGCCGCACGCGGAACATCACGCCCGCGCCCATGCGACGCCGGCCATGGTGTAAACACCCCGCGCCGGGGCCATCGAGAGCCCATCACCTGCGCCGGGCGGATGCCAATGCGGAATCCGGAGGATCGGAGGTTCAATGCCACCCATGTCCGCCAAACCCGGCCACCCCGAGCCGCGGCGATTGACGCTTGGACCGACCCAGCGACTGCGATCAAAAAAAGATATTCAGCGGGCGTTTGATCAGGGAATCCGTCGGCACCACAAACCGCTCTCCGCCTGCATCTTCAGACGCGGCGATCAGGGGGCAACGCGGATTGTGGTATCGATCGGCCGCCGCTGTGGAAACGCCGTTATGCGAAACCGAATTCGCCGTCGGGTGCGGGAGGCATATCGAATCGGGCAACGGGATTTTCCCGACGGTTTGGATATCCTCATCATGGTTAAGCCGCATCAGCCGCTGCGTACCGCCGACTATCAGCAGGTGTTGCACGCGTTACTCGGGGGGCTCTAAACGTGTCGCACCGCCCATCGCTAGCCGGAAAATTGGCCATCGGATTGATCCGTCTCTACCAGTATACGCTTTCGGGTTTGCTCGGGGCACATTGTCGATTTGTGCCGACGTGCAGCCAATTTGCCATTGAAGCGATTCGGGAGTGCGGGGCACGGCGTGGAAGCTGGATGGCGTTTTTGCGTATTCTGCGATGTCATCCGTGGCAAAAAGGAGGCTTCGATCCGGTATCGGCCCACCTCAAACCGGAGAGACATACATCGGATAAGCCGCACGGCGGCCAAGGAGCGTTATGCCATCACGAGACCGATAAGCAGGCGCATTGACGGGTCGGATGGGGCAAAAATACTTGGCGACGAGGCATGTCGGCCATATCCAACATCCGCAGGCTTTGGATGCGGATTGGGTGGCTGCCGTTATAAACCGAAAGTTTGCGTGGATTTTTTTGGCATGTTATAATTTTGAGTTCGCTAAAGGGCGGGGTGATTCTGCCTTACGGCCGACATCGGCATTGCGGCTGGCGCTAGCGGGTTGGTGCGGCGGGTTTTCCGCCGTTTGTAACGAGAGGTTTTTGTGGCAGTCAAGATTAGACTCAAGCGGTTTGGTCGAAAGAATCGGGCGTTCTGGCGTATCAACGCGGTAGACAGCCGTTCCCCCCGTGATGGCAAGGTGATTGAGGAATTGGGTTATTACGATCCGATAACCAAAGATGCATCGAAGCGGGTGGTGGTGAATAAGGCGCGTGTGGAGCATTGGCTTAAAGTCGGTGCACAGCCGAGCGAAACCGTTGCGGCGCTTCTGAAAGACGCTGTCGATAGCGCCCCGCCGAGCGTATCGTAAGGCTGCGGTATGTTGCCGGCGGCGTGTGCGGATGCGGCGGATCGGGTAAGTGTTTTGGTTCCGGCGCATGCGGATTGATATTCTTACGCTATTTCCGGAGATGTTCAGCGGGGTACTGGCCGCGAGTATCCTCAAGCGGGCGGGCGAAAAAAATCTTGCCTCGTATCATCTGCATCAACTGCGGGATTACACGCTGGACCCGCACGGTAAAGTGGATGACCGGCCCTATGGGGGCGGTGCCGGAATGGTGCTGATGTGCCAGCCGGTGGTGGATGCGGTACGGGCGATTGAAAAGTTGGATGCGGTTGCGAGCCGGCGCGTACTGCTGAGCCCCCGCGGACGGCGGCTGAATCAGGAATTGGCGGAGGAACTGGCGAATGAACCGCGGCTGCTGCTGATCGCGGGGCATTATGAGGGGTTTGACGAACGGATCGGGCAGATATTAGAGCCCGAAGAAATCAGCATCGGAGATTACGTCCTCTCCGGCGGCGAACTGGCGGCGATGGTGTTGCTGGATGCTGTGATTCGGCTGCTGCCGGGTGTGCTGGGTGATCAGACGAGCCCGCACAGTGAGTCGTTTGCGACGGACGAACTGGTGGATGGCGGATTGGAATATCCGCATTACACCCGCCCGAGAGAATTTGGTGGGTTGTGCGTGCCTGAGGTTTTGCTTTCCGGAGATCACGCCCAGATCGCCCGATGGCGGAAGGCCAGGGCTGGAGAGGTAACGGCCAAATTACGGCCGGATTTGGTTGCCGGACGGATAACCGCCCCACCGGCAGGAAAAAGCCGCGGGACGGAGTAATACGCAAAACAGCCCAAACAGCCCGTAGATGAATGGGCGGGAATGATTGAGCGGAATCAAGAGTTTGTCGTAACAGTAAAGGATGATAACCATGCAATCAGCACTTATTTCTCATGTCGAGTCAGCTCATCTGAGGGCCAGCCCGATTTCGGTTCATGTCGGCGATCTGGTGGATGTTTATTGCCGCATTACGGAAGGGGACAAGGAACGTATTCAGATCTTCAGCGGGACCGTGATTATGCAGAAAGGGCATGGAATCAATCATGCCTTCACGGTGCGCCGGATTGTGAATAATGAAGGTGTGGAGCGTATCTTTCCGAGCCATTCCCCCAAGATTGAACGCGTTGAAGTGAAGCGGTCGAGCAAAGTGCGGCGGTCGAAGCTTTATTATCTGCGGGATTTAACGGGTAAGGCGACGCGGCTTAAAGAGCGGGACCCGATTATTCCCGCCTCGTCGGATACACCCGCGCAGTAAGGGCGGGTGAAACTGTTGTGATTCTTTGGCGGCTCCGACAATCTGTCGGAGCCGCTTTATTTTGCCCCTCCCCCCACCGCCACGGACAAATTAGCAATCGATTTACATCTTATGAATAAACGCCTAATCTATTGATTGCGAAAGATCAGGAGGATCAAACATGAGTCGCGGATCAGGGATTTTGGCGGCGGCAGTGGTATTGGGCGTCGGTATGAGTCTGCTTGCAGGCTGTACGCAGCAGACAGTGTCGGGGCCGAGCGTCAATTTGTCGCAGGGCTTTTCCGCCTACGAGAGCCGTGACTTTTCACAAGCGACTCAGATCGCCCGGGAATACATCTCCGCCAATCCGAATGGATCGCAACTGGATGATGCGTATTATCTGTTGGGTATTTCACACGAAACGCAAGGACAGTTTCATCGCGCCCGCCATGATTTCCAACGGGCCATTGCCCTGACGCAGCGGGATACACTCAAAGAAAAAGCGAACAAGGCTCTGGGGGATATGGCGTTTGCCAAGGGGCATTACGGGCAGGCGGCATCCTATTACCAGATCGCCATCAACTCGATGAACGGGGCCACCCCGCCGGCATCGATGCTGTTTAAATATGGGGCGGCGCTTCAGGACAGCGGGCATTGGAATCAGGCCCGCTCGCCGCTGGCTCAGGCCGTTTCAGATGCGCCGGGGACTACCGCCGCAAGTAATGCTGAGCAGCGATTGGAGGCGGATCATTTTGCGATTCAGTATGGTGCATTTCTAATCAGTGGGGCCGCGTGGCAGGTGGTCGGGCAACTTCGCTCGGCGGGAGTCGCCGCCGTTGTGGTACCGAGCGTGGTGGGCGGCCGAACGCTTTATCTGGTTCAGAGCGGCCAGTACAACACGCTGGCGGCGGCCTTGGCCGCCCGTGCCGTGGCAAGCCATCAATATCCCCAGGTGATTGTTGTGCCGTAGGCGCAGCGTACGCTTCGCCGCGTGGGGATGAGCGGATTTTCAGGCCACACGTCGAATCGCGGGACGATCCAAAAATTTCACGCCGCCGCGGGCACGATAATATTTTCTACTGAGGCCCGGGCCGCACGGCCCTCATGGTACCTGCCAGCTGCAATCGCTCCGGAGTCCATAACTATTCTTCGCAGGGAAAAGTGCTGGATGTCCGCTCAGCAGGCCTCCGGATGGAGGTTTACCCCGCAATATGATAACTTTTTAATTTTCCGGTAATCGCACCAAGTTTGATTTCCACCAGGCCCACCCCCTTGGCGTAATATTCGGTGGAGTTCTGATGAAAATGCTGGATGTGAACCTGATTCATGACATGTACTGCCGTGGTAACATCGCGCCGGACGCGAACGCGGAGACAATGAAAAGTTCCGGCGGGAACGGTGATCGTCTTAAAACCCGTTATTTTTGACGCTGAATTGATGCTGGTATTGACAACGATGGTATACGGGCCGTTGGAATCGTTCGATTCATCCTGCATCGAATAAGACCATTTATACCCCTTTTTCCAGAGCGACGTACGGGGAATGACCACACCGGATGTCTTGATAATTTTAATTTTGATTCGCTGGCCATTTATTTTTTCTATCCGTACGCTGCCGACATCTGCAGATACCCATCCCTTGGTCGTGAGTTTAAGCCGAGTGACCATGGAGGCCGGGCCGGTGGTTTTTTCGGTAATATGATGGGCGCTGGATGCAATAATGGTGCTGGTGGTTACCGTACCGTTGGAATAATCATACTTCCATGTCGATCCCTTAGTAGATGGGAAAACGGTGTCTGCCGCCCGCACGACGCCGGCGCCGACCCAAGCGGAAAGTAACACGATTGACAGCAATAATTTCAAGTAACGACGCATCATGATCCTCCACGAAAACCACTATTATTTCACGGGGCGCCCGGAGATGCAAGCGTCACGATTTATGGCCGGCGGCAAAATGTGTGGCACCCCGGCGGACCATGGGCGGCAATCGCCGGGGGCCGGTGGCGCACACGGAATCATGCACATTCACGAAATGCCCCGATCTCGTGTTCGGTGGCCATTCCGGCCATCAGATCAGCAGGCCGGATGGGGGACGGACTTTGGGATCGCTGCCCCAGTCTTTATTCGGCTTGGAGGACATGTCAAGCTCCAGTTCACCGCCGGCAAGTATCTCGCCATAGGTGATCCAGGCGCGATCCAATATTTTACCATTGAGTTTGGCCCGTTTGATATAGCAATTCTCGGGGCGATTGTTGTCGGCGATGATGCTGAAGGTGCCCCCTCCCACCGGGTCCCGCATGACGGCACGGCGCACGAGCGGGCTGCCGAGGATATAGACGCCGTTAACGGCATTAACGGGGTAGAACCCCAGAGCGGTGAGCACAAACCAACTGGAAAGCTGGCCGCAGTCATCATTACCGGGTATGCCGTTGGGTGTATTGTTATAAAGTGCAGCGACGCGGCGCACCCAGTACTGAGTTTTCCACGGCGCGCCGGCGAAGGGATAAAGATAAGGGATATGATTGCTGGGTTCATTACCCTGTGCATCCTGCCCCACCATACCACTGATATCAGGCGATGAACCGAACACTCGCGAAGGCGCGGTGAAGAATGCATCAAGCTTGGCGATGAAGGCCTCGTCGCTGCCGTAAAGATCAATGAGGCCCTGAACATCCTGCATAACATTGAAGGTTGCCTGCCAGGCATCGGATTCGGTGTAGTCGGCCCAGTATTCGCGATCCGGTTCAAACGGCTCGCGCCAATTTCCGTCGGCAAGTTTGCCACGCATAAACCCGGTCGAAGGGTCAAAGAGATTTTTGTAATTCTGTGAGAGCTTGTAGAACATTTTAGCGTCGTCATGTTTGCCGAGCATCTGGGCCATGGCTCCGACGCACCAGTAGTCGTAGCAGAAATCCAATGTGCGTGAAACACTCTGCTGGCCCGGTGTTGAGGCGACGTAGCCGAGAGAACGGAATTGCGCCTGTAGGGCCTTGTTGTTGTTGGCGGTGGCGCCGACCAGTGCGGTGGTGCGCATGGCGGCGTAGACTTTTTCCACATCATAATCGCGATAACCGCGCACATAGGCGCCGGCAATCATTCCCACCACATGGAAGCCGGTCATACACCAAGTTTCGTTACCCCAGAGAGGCCAGACAGGAAGTGAATTTTCATTGAGCTGCTGATAATCAATCAGAAGAGTATTGATGACATCATTGATCCGGTTCGGCTGGGTGAACATCATATAGGGGAATTCACCGCGATAGATGTCCCAGATGGACAGCGTGGTGTAGTTGGTAAAACCGGGATTCGGATGATTACGGCGGTCTTCACCGCGATAGGCACCGTCAACATCATTGAAAGTAGCTGGGGCGACCATGCCATGGTAGGCGGCCGTGTAGAAGGATTCCGAGATTTCTCGACCGGGTAATTCCGCGGTGATGGTTCCAAGAGCTTTTTCCCATTTTTTCTCGGTGCTGCGCCGGATCGAATCAAATTCCCAATGGGGGATTTCTGTTGCAAGATTTTTCCGCGCCCCCCGGATGCCGGTACATGAAAGCCCGACGCGAATGGTGAGTTGTTCGTCATCTACGGCGTGAGTGAAGATGGCTTTGATCTGCGCGCCGCGGAGCCGATCTCCCACCGCCGCCTTGCGAACGGCACGATCGACGCTCACATCAAGATGGGTAAATGGTTGGGAGAATTCGATGACAAAATAGACCTTACGATCAGCAGCCCAGCCGTGCGTAAATCGTTTGCCGGTGATGCGAGTCGGGCTCTCGATATTCAGTTCCGCGTGATACACGGTGCAGCCGAGTCCGTGGACCAGATCAAGAATGACGCCACGTTTTTTTTCTGCCGGTACGCCGGAGTAGGAATAGCGATGCATTCCGCAGCGGGTGGTGGCGGTGAGTTCGGCATGAACTCCCGGTGTGATCAGATCGACGGCGTAATATCCGGGACTCGTCTTTTCATGATCATGCGAAAAACGCGATGCATAGGCGTGGTCGCCGTCGCGTGATACCCACCCGGTGTCGTGGCCAAGGTAGGTGATCTGTGCTTCATGCTCACTGCTGGGGCGGCCGGCGTTCCATCCCCAATTCGCGTCCTGCACCACGGGCATAAGTAAAACATCACCAAGGTCTTTGGCACCGGTCCCCTGAAGATGCGTGTGGGTGAAACCCAAAATGGTGTCGTCCGGATAGTGATAACCGGAACAGTGATCCCAACGATAGATGTCCCAGCGATGGTTCCATGTCGGTTCCGAGATGCCTGCAGTGTCAGGGCTCAGTTGCACGAGACCAAACGGAGCCGTGGCGCCGGGGAACATGTGCCCATGCCAGCCGGTGCCGATCATGGGATTGACCATTCCAACTTTCTGCAGGCCGCTGATGGCAGACAATCGAATCGGCCGCTCCTGATCGAATGTATTGCCCATGGCTTCCGCGACGGGGGTTTTCTGCGCCACAGCAGCCGCAAGGGTTACGCCTGCGGCGGCACCCAGGAGTTTAACAAAATCCCGCCGTGGTAAAGGGGAAGATTCAAATCGTCCGGACATAAAACCTCGCTTGCATCAATGCAACAGAATCATGCGGTGAAAACAATGCTAGCGATTTTCCGCTTATGCGTCCACTTGATGGTTGAGGCAGTAAAGTTACCAGCCGATACATCGATGAGCGTTGCCGGAATACCGATATTTTGCCCGGTTTTAATCTCGGCATCGCGCGGAGCATGGCCTCCGCGGTTGAAGTGGTCCTCCTGCATGCGGCGGAATCAATAGCGCGGTACAGACGGATCAATCCAGAGACTCCAACCTTCAATACCGGCAGCCAGAGATTTTGCATGCACAAAACCTTGCTCCCGAAGCCATTTCACAGCGCGGAGTGACCGCATGCCATGATGGCAGTGCACGATGATGGGTTTGGATTGATGATGGGCGATTTCATGAATCCGGTGAGACAACTCGGAGAGAGGAAGCAGAATGGCTCCCTGAATTTTTGCGACTTCCCACTCCCCGCGTGTTCTTACATCAAGCAGCACGACATTTCCATCGGTCATCAGTTTTTTCGCATCAACCGGATGAATTTCCCAATCGGTATCTATTAAAAGTGAATTGGAAGAGGAGGTGGTATTGTCATGTTGCGGCGGACGAGACATCAGCGATACTCCATTCAAAGCCGGTCAATGAGCCTAATAGAAAGCATTTCGATTGACAAGCATTTTCAGCGGCGTGAATAAGCTACGCCCTGCGTCTATGATACCCTCGATGAGGACTAAGGCCCCAAAACTGCTCATTCCCCGGCAGACTCTGGCGGAGATTGAACAGCTGTGCGTGAATACCCCGGGTACTGGGCCGGCGCAGGAGGTGTGCGGATTTCTCATTGGGCACATAAAGGCGGATCATTTCTGGGTATCGAAGAGTCTGGCGGTGAATAACAACGCCGAATCTGATCTGCCCCATCGCTATCGGATTGATGCTCAGGCGTATATGGAGGCCGAGCGAAGCTTTGAGTTGCGCGGTCTGCAGATCGTTGGGATATTTCACAGCCATCCGAGTGCAGACGCCGAACCAAGTCAACTGGATCGGGACTATTTTTTCCCCGGCTGGGTGTATCTCATTGTCGGACTCATGTCGGGGGGACTGACAGAGCATCGCGCATTTGAGAAGTTGATATCCCCCGCCGAAGCCATCATCGAGGTCGGCATTCAAGTGTTGGATCATGAAACTCCTCCAGGTTGAGACATTTTCCAACGTCCCTTCCTCACGCTCCCAATCGGATAGCGATGAGCGAACCGGTTGCAATGAGTGCCCAAAGCAGTATTCCCTGGAGCATGGGCTTGAAGCCGACGGCTTTGAGGGTTTCCTTCGAGAGCCCCAACCCGATGAGCAGCAAGGTTAATGCAATGCCGATCGCGCTGATGTGGTCAATATCCGCGTGAAAAGGATGTATCTGCGGAATAAAGGTTCGAGCCACACTGGCGAGCACGAATATTCCGATAAACCAGGGGATGTGGTGCATCTTGACCGCGTTTTTTGGTTTTTCGGCGCCTTGAACCGAAGTATCGCCACCGTCGAACTTCATCGCGACGATGATGGTCACCGGGATGATCCACAGAGCCCGTGAAAGTTTTACGGCCGTTGCAACGGTGAGGGCGTGCGGGCCGTAGCGGGCACCGGCCGCGACAACAGACGAAATATCGTGGATGGCGATACCTGCCCAGGTGCCGAAAGCTGTCTGGCTCATTCCCAAAGCGTGACCGATGGGAACGAAAACGCACAGGGCGACGGCATTAAGGATGAAAACGGTTCCCATCGCGACGCTTAGTGAGGCCTGATCGGCATCAACGACCGACGCGACGGCCGCTATCGCTGATCCACCGCAGATGGCCGTACCGGCAGAGATCAAGAGCGAGGCCTTGCGTTCGACGCCGAATTTTTTCCCCAACCAGACACCGACGAGAAGCGTCACTCCAATTGAAATTGCCGCGAAAACCGCCCCATCGGCGCCAGCGGTAACCACCGTGCGGAGATTCATGGTAAATCCCAGCAGAACGACGCAAATTTGCAGTAACCACTTGGCGGCAACATGAGTTTGACGCCGCCACGGGTTATCGATCGTCAATGCGATGGCAATACCCATTCCCAAGGCGATGGGTGGAGATGCCACGCCCGCAACACAGAGTGATCCTGCGGCGATCATGGCGATTGCAGGCCAGAGGACTTTTGCGGACGCCGCGCTGCTGCCGGTCAATTCCGCCAATTCAGTGGTGAGTTCCTCTAACGGACTGCTGATTTCTTCCTGCGACATCTGCTCACTTTCCTTTCAAATCAGAACAAAGCAACGGGAGAAGAATATCGGCGCATCATCCATATATCAAATAGATAAAATAAATTATTTCCATCATTTATACTGATATCATAATCACCAGCCGATATATCATTGAAAACCGTTGCGGTCGACGTTGTTTTGGAATGTTTTCAATGGCGGGTAAACTCGGGCGGAAGTGTATTGTGGTGAATAATCAGCAGTCGCCATACGGAGAATAAAAACCGTCAGTTAGCGTTCTAAAAGATGACGGATTTTGCGATGCAGAGTTGACGTGAAGAACCAAACAGCATCGATCAGTGGCAGAAAAATGCAACAGGAGATGGATATTACGAGTACTACCATTTGGAATAAAAAATCAGCCAGGGCCAAGGTTGTTGTCAAACGCTTGATAAAATTGGCATTTTTCTGCAGTTTAATTGCGATTGGCGGCGGTTGGGCCTTTGGTACGGCAACGAGCGTGATTGCGTCAACCAGCAGTTCATCCAATACTCCGCAGAACATAACCACCGCAACCCAACCGACTGGGGGCGGCGGTTCGACAAGTCAGTTAACCATGCCAGTAGATCACCGGCTTCCGATTCCACCTGCCAGAGAAATAAGACGAGCTGCGGCTAAATTGCAATCCATTTTTCGGCGTAAATTTAAGATGGATACGAATCTGGCGGAGTATAACTTCTATAACGACCTGTACCAGCATTTTGTGGTCAAAGACCATGGAAAACATCATCCCGTGCTCCGATATGCTGCCATGCAGCTGATTGTACGACTTGCCCCCCTGCAATTGGACGTGCCAACAACTTTTGCAACCATTGTCGCCATCGGACACAAATATAAAATTGATCGTTACCGATTGATGGCCACCGCGACCAGACAAATGCTGGCCCTCGGGAATATGCAAGAATCGACAGCACAAACTTTGCTGAGTGATCTGGCCGAATATGCCCCCAAGGCGATGGAATCCGCACACATCCGGTCGGCAGATCAGATGGCCCGTGTCGGTATAACCCTGGCGGGCGTTACGAGTACCCCCGGGCCCGTAAATTCGTTGATGAAGATCATGCATAAAGCGCACCGTGCTCTGCCGCTGTACGGTGCGTATCGTCGGGACGAGAAAGTGCTTGAAAACCACCCTAACGATCCGTCCGCCAACACAACGGTCGGATTATTCCTCGCATGTTTTACTCCCCACACGAACCGAGCCGATGCCCATTTACTTCTCAGCGGCGATCCCAAACTTATCGCTATCGCAAAGGCTCAAAATGCTGAATCCAACGACTATCCTCCGACCGGACAGCAACTCATCGCGATGGCGAAAGATTGGATGGCCATTTCTCGCGAGCACACCATTCGACGGTTCCGCAGGCCGCTGCGGACTCTGGCCGGTGAAATTGCGGTCAACGCGTTAAAATCCGTTGATCCTGATGTTCTTAAAGCCCTGAAAAATGACCATTACCGAAAGGCTCAACGTCTGCTGGGCGATGCAGAAAAATTGGCATCGGATTTGAAACTGGCCGGTTATTCGGATCAGACAGCCGCATGGAAGACCGATCGAAAAGCATTGGCCACGCTTCGGTCGAATTACCGTGCTGCCGTTACGGCGATGAATAATGGAAAAAGCAGCCGAAAAGCTTTTCAAGCCATCGGAGAATATCTCTGTTTTGTGAGCGGCCGTTGGAAACATGGCCTCGCATATCTGCGTCGGTCGGATATCCGTAAAATCCGACAAGCAGCGACAGAAGATGCAAAAATGCCGACGTCTCCCGAGAGCCAGAAATCTTTGGGGGATATGTGGTGGATCATTTCGGATGACTATCAGGGACTTGAACGATACAACATTCGTGCAAGAGCTGTCTATTGGTACAAACTCGCCAGTAAGAAACTTCATGGAAGAGATAAGGCCGAAGTGGTATACCGCAAGCTGAGTCTGAAACACGAGAGTTTCTGAATAAAGCTGCACGGCTGTGATTCGCAAAGCCGGAGCGGTGGACCGATCCGATTATTCCGAAAACAACACTGTCGCGATGAATTGAACCCGCCGAGATCGATCATTGCGGTTTCTGATTCTGAAAGCCGAAGAGGTTTTCAGCAGAAACATTTACATGCTTGTTTAAGCGGACAGAAGCGGTTTCCCTGCGTGCTCACCATGAATTGCGAATCCGGCGTTTGCTTGATAGACGGCAAGGACACAATCCTCTACGATTTCGCTCTGTTTTGCGCGTACTGAGAATGGTGCATGTTCAAATTACGTCTTTTTTACGGTCTCCTGTTCGGCATCACTCTGCTGATCATATTTTATTTTGATCAGACCCAATCACTCGGATGGCCGGGTCGTGACGATTCATTCCCTCCCGGCATTCTGCTGGCCGCGACCATGACGCTGATTATTCCATTGGCGATCGTTGAAATGCGTCGATTGCTGGCGAGTGAAAATGTGACGATATCTCTGCGAGTGTGCATACCCTCGGCACTTCTGTGCATGCTCTGGCCCTGGCTTGAACAGCTTGCAGTGGTTTTGCTTCATCACCCACAGGGGGCGGCTCCGGTCGCCGTTACCGTAGCTCACTGGTTTTATACGGTCAAACCGCACTATCTGGTGCCGACCGTCCTCGCGCTGGCTCTGGTGGGAGCATTTGTGATGTATTCGCGGCACCAGCGCGTCGATGGCGCCATGGCGTCGGCCGGCGCGTCGCTGTTGGCGATCGTTTATCTGGGCGTACTGCCTGGCTTTTACATGCCGATTCGTTTAACTCATTCCAGTGGTATGATTGTCTCGCTTCTGCTGATGGTAAAAGGAGCGGACATTGGGGCATACATGTTCGGGCGATTATTCGGTAAGCACAAACTGATTCCGTGGATATCGCCGGCCAAGACATGGGAAGGTTTTTTTGGCGGTCTGGTATTGGCATCGGTCATCGGCTCCCTGCTCACGTTTTATTCGCCGGAGTTCAGTTGGTGGGAGGGAGCGGCTGCGGGCGTGATCCTGGGTGCCGTCGGGCAACTGGGCGATCTGCTCGAAAGCCTGCTGAAGCGAGATGCGGGAGTGAAGGATTCCGGGATATTACCGGGATTTGGGGGCGTTCTGGATATGATCGATTCTCCCCTGCTAGCCGCCCCATTGGCATACTGGATGCTGAAACTGGTACACGGTTAAGCGAAAATGGTGAAAAAGATGTCAAAAAGTGCCGAAAAGACCGACCTGAATTTTTCGACTACGTCCTGCGGCCACTGGAAAGTCCGCCAAGCTCTCCGGTTTCGGGATAGCGTCCAATGTTTGGTCAGCATCGGAATTGCAATTCTGATCGGGCGTTACATGGCATCGGCATCGGTATGGGGCGCACCACCGGCCACCGGTCCGGCGGTAAAAACCACCCAAAGCCTTCCGACGGCCGATCCGGCGGTGCTGACCAAACTGGAATCGATCATGGAAAGGGCACTGACGGGGAGACAAGGGACATCCACGATCATCGCAGATCTGCGCGGTACCGATGATATTCGTCTCGAACCGTATTTTCTGCAGATCGCCCGGAGTGAGAATCCGGTTCTGAAGATTACCGGCCTGACCGCCGCGAACTATGTGAGCCGCGATCCCCGGGTGATTCATATTACGAATTTCATGCAGATCCATGCGCCGAAGATACTGACCCTTGCCATTGCCGTGATCGTGCGTAACGGTTTTCTTTCGGACGAACAATTGGTGGATATTGCCCGATCGGCACCGCAGCCCAGCCAGCGGCTGATGGCGGCATCCGAGGCAGTCAACCGCCATCAGGGGGATAAGGTTGCGAAGGTATTGCTGACGCTTACAGAAAGTTCGCGGGCTTCCGTGCGTTATTTCGCCGCTCTCAAGCTTATTGATGCGAATGTCTCTGCAACGGATACGCATAAAGCGTTCTCCATTCTCAATGAGCTGGTGCACCGACCGGAATTGCGGCTTAATTCGCTTAAGAAAGCACTCATTGAGCGGGTCGGATCCGAAAAACTGCGGGTCTGTGAGCCTTGGGTCAAGGCCATGAGTCAATCTGCCGATTCAAAGTTTTCGGTGAAATTGCAGGCGGCCCTGGTATTGCTGAATCTGCACAATGATTACGGCGTCACATCCTGGCGCGAACTGGCCTCCACTCATCCATCCACAATCCGGAAAATTGAACTGGGGCTGATCGCGATTCAGTACGCACCGCAATTCAAACCATCCGACATCGCACTGCTTGGATCAACACAATCCCCCCTGCTTCGCGGCGTTATTGATACGGCGTCGCTTGCAAGCGAGCATCGCAACTTTCTACCGCCGATTAAGAAACTCCTTGAGCAGGGACAGCCGCTGTTTTTGAACTGGTGTCTTGTATATGCTCAGATGACTCATTGTCCTTACCGATCCACCCTGCTTCGATCGCTGATTGAATATTCCACCATCGCCGATGGGCAAACCGGGCAGGATTATAGGCGGGCGGTTTCCGCTGCCCTGGAGCTGGTGAACCTCAAACATCCCGGCGATCTGACGATCATTAAACGATCGCTTAATGCCTTTAATCCCGGTGTAGTGGCAGCGGTTTTGACGGCCATGCTTTCGCCCCATAGTAAAAACTTTGCAAATCTCATTGCTCCCCATTGGAATAACTACATGCACCGACATCATCGCCGGGTCCGCCTCATGGCGGCGCTCGTCATGGGCAAATTCAATCAACCCATCGCACTGCCGGAACTGCGGCACGTGGTACTTTATGACCTGCGGGTAAGTGATGGATTAAGAGCGCAGGCGGGTTGGTACTATGCCCGAATGACGGGCAGCACCCAACAGGTTTTGAAAGCCATTTTGGCTTATCACCCGCAATAAACGCCCACCCCATTTGATCCGAATAGCGGCCGGGATCACGCCGGGCCTTGGCCATCAGAAACGGCACCGCCGAGGAGCAGCGGCAATGCCGCGAGCTTGAATCAAAGTTAGCGTCATACATGGCAGCCGGTGATTCACGCGGGATGCGTTGGACGCTGCAGGAAATTAACTCGCTTCACGCCGCCATCACCGCTCACGCACCGGAATACTGGGAGGACTGGCTTGAGAGACTCAGCACGACGGGACGCTTCCGTTTTATTTCGCAGGCCGAGGCGGATAAATGGCTGGCGAAAGCCGAGGGCGCCCGAAAACGCGGCCGAATTGCCGAGCCGCAACGGTGTATCCGGCACCTGTGGCAGTTGCTTCCCGATGACGATTCTGATTTTCGGGACAAGGAAGCTCGCCCGGGTCTGCGCGGGGGATGACACGGTCGCACCACCGGACATTTCGCAACCAATAAATTCCGCTGACGCACTCATGCGGCGGAGGATGATTCGCCCGGTAATGAATTTCTTCTTATTTCCGCCGGATCGGCGGCCTTGGCGTCACCGAGATATATTTCCATATCGGCCGCCGACATCGGTCGTGCGATGCAATAACCTTGGAAGTAGTCGCAACCCATCGTACGGACGGCCGAAAAGAGAGGTATGGTTTCCACCCCTTCAGCAACTACATCCACCTGAAGCGAATGCGCCAGAAGTGTGATGGCATGAACGATATGAGCGCTGACTTTATCTTCAAAAATTGAACCCACGAAACTGCGATCAATCTTCAGGGCATTGATGGGCATACGGTGCAGATAGCTGAGGGAGGAATACCCGGTGCCGAAATCATCCACATCAATCAGCACTCCCATGGCACGCAGACGGAGCAATGTCTGAACGGTTGCATGGGCATCACGCATGGCAACGGTTTCGGTAATTTCCAGCCGCAGGCTCTGGGGTGCAAGGCCGGCACGCGCGAGAATCTGACCGATTTCATCAATAAAGCCGGGCAAGGCAAACTGTTTGCTCGACATGTTGACGCTCACGGGAAGATTTTTGTGCCTGGGAAACTTGGTCTGCCACATACGCACCTGTCGACACGCCTCCAGGGCCACCCAGCGGCCGATACGAACAATGAGGTCGGATTCTTCTGCAACCGGAAGAAACTGATCGGGATCAAGGAGACCACGTTTCGGGTGCTGCCAGCGAACCAGTGCCTCAATAGAGACAAGTGCTCCGTTGGACGTCACCACGGGTTGGTAAAAGACTCGAAGTTCCTGATTGTCGATCGCGGCGCGCAATTCACTTTCCGTCCGCCATTGTGCCATCGCTTTTTGATGCATATCGGGATCGAAAATTCGTGTACACGAGCGCCCCGCGGTTTTTGCCTGATAGAGAGCCGTATCTGCATCACGCAGAATTTCAGTAACGTTGTTATACCCTTGATGGGCAATAGCAATGCCGATGCTGACGGCCGAATGCAGGCTATGTCCGTCGATGACGACCGGCTCCGCCACGGCGTCATGCAGCCTCTGAGCGACATGCAAAACGTCGGTATCACGAACGACGTTATCCAGAACGAGTACAAATTCATCACCGCCCAGACGGGCGACATCATCGAGACTGGTCTGCATCAATTCGTCCCCGGCGCGGATGAAGCCGCTGAGGCGTCGGGCGATTTCCACAAGAAATTTGTCACCGATCAGATGTCCGAGGCTGTCGTTGATAACCTTGAAGCGATCCAGGTCGAGGAACATCACGGCAAATCGATGGTTGGGATCACGCTTAAGGCGGCAGATGGCATCACCGATGCGGTCGCTGAGTTTAACCCGATTGGCCAAACCGGTCAGCGCATCATGAAGAGCTTCAAAGCGCAATTGCTCCTCGGCCATTTTGCGTTCGGTGATATCGGTAAATGATCCCGCCGCCCTGATCACCCGGCCCTGCTCATCTTTAATGGCCACCCCGCGATAGAGCATCCAGCGGTATTGCCCATCCTGATGCAGCAGCCGACATTCACCGCGTAACTGCTCACTGGCGCCGGAGAAGTGCTCGTCACAGGCCGTTTTGAGCGCCGCGATATCTTCAGGATGAACGCGATTGAACCATTCGTCGGGCGACGACCCGATCTGATCTTCGGCGTAGCCGAGCATATCCTTCCAGCGGGGCGAAAAATAGACGCTTCCCGCCACCAGGTCCCAATCCCAGAGCCCGTCATTGGCGCCGGTTTCAGCAAGGCGGTAACGATTTTCCGCTTCGGCGTGGCGACGCACTTCAAGCAGAAGTTCCTCATTGGTTTGCTGCAACTGCCGGGTTTGCTCGGCCACCATTCCCTTGAGTTGATTAAGCTTCAGATGGGCGTGGCGGGCGAGATGCCATTTTTTTGACAGCGCCGAGGCAAGCTGGCAAACCTCGATGGTGTCGTAGGGTTTTTTGAGTATGAGCAGACGATCCGCCGATCCGAAGCGTCGGTTGATTTCATCCCATGAATAATCGGAATAAGCGGTGCAGAGTACGATCTGAATATCCGGATCCACCTGCCATATTTTTTCAATGGTCTCCATGCCGTCCCATCCCGGCGGCATACGCATATCGACAAACGCCAGAGCATAGCGATTTGATTCCTCGATGGACCGGCGAACCATCTCGAGAGCCTCCTGTCCCTGGTGGGCGGATTCCAAGACATAGGTTTCCGCCGGCGGCTTGGGCCTCGAATCGCCGAAAAGGCTTGATTCAAGCGCGTCGAGTTCATCATTGGATTTCGGCGGTGCCAAAATCTTCCGGAAATCCTCATGGATGGCCGGATTGTCATCCACGATGAGAATTCGCCTTTGTTCCGCCGCCGTCATGCCGCTTTCCATGAATGTTCCTTCTGTTTGTCAGCAACCAGGGGTATATCGAGTGTAAACACGGCTCCCCGTCCAAGCCCCTCCGATGAGGCCGTCAGGGATCCGCCCATGTTCTTTGCCGCCAGGGCCGAGGTGTGCAGACCGAAGCCGTGGCCATCCGTCCGCGTAGTAAATCCGTGTGAAAAAATACGGGTAATATTTTCCGCCGCAATGCCGGTGCCGGTATCGCTCACGATAAACAGAAGGCGGGAGGGATCAGCACTCAGCGCACCGGCGCGAATCGTCAGTATGCGTTCACCCGCTGAGCAGCGCATGGCATGCTTGGCATTACTGACCAGATTAACCAGAATCTGCAGCACCTGATGCTTGTCAACTTTGACCACGAGATTTTCAGCGATATCGCGATCCACCCGGATGCGGTGGCGTTCAAGGGATTCCGCATTGATATGCACGGCGTCTTCAATGAGTTCCGCCAGAGAGATCGATTCACTGATACCCGAGGAGCGGGCAAAATTCTGCTGGCTTTTCACAATCTGCTTGATATGATCCACATTCTGAATGAGACCGGAGAGTTCATTTAATATTTCCCGCTGCTCGGCCGCGAGAGATTCAGAGAGACTGGCCAGATAGGGAATGATCTGCCTGCCTTTCGCGTCCTCCGTGAGAAATGTCGGCAAATCGTGCTCGTGTCCGCGAAGCAGTGAAGCAAGACGGTCAAGCCCGCTTAATCTTGACGCTCGGAGCCGATCGACGGCAATGGATACCGATACATTAACGCTGTTGAGGACATTGCCTACATTGTGCAGCACACCGGTGGCAATTTCCGCCATACCCGCCTGGCGGGAAATATCAATTAAACGCTGCTGCATCTGTTCTTTTTCAGCTTCGGCGGTTTTTCGGACCGTAATGTCAAATAGGGTACCTTCCAAATATGCCGCACCGCCTGCGTCTCCCGGCAGACGATGGATCGTCTTGCTCACCCAGATGAGACTGCCGTCGGCGCGGCGCATCTGCGATTCCCAGTTGGTGATGGAACCATGACGTTCCACCTCGCGTACGATTTCCTCCCATCTGCCGGGGAGGATGAAAAACTGAGCGCCGATATCGGTGATACTGGCCCGGAGCGTCTCGGCATCCGGATAACCGAATATCGCGGCCATGGCCGGATTGGCAGATAGTATTTTGCCGCCGGGGTCGATCTGAAATATGCCTTCCGAGACATTTTCAAAAATCTGGCGATATTTTTTTTCTGCTGCGGCGATTTTTTCATTGCGATCGTGTAACTCACGCGAGGAAATCTCCATGGAGCGTTCAACCATGGCCCTGTCAACATCTGCGTGGGTATAGGCGGCGTCGACCATCTCCACGAGCCGCCGAAGCGACGGATCATCAGGCAGATTGGTGCCGAAGCACTTTTTAAGTTGTCGCTGCAGGAGCGAGTGCATACCGGTATTAAACCTCGGAAAACGTCGTGATGGTCATGGTCTGATTGTGCAGTTGGCAACTGGCGTTGGGGGCAACGGGCGATATCTCACCGTAGGAGTAAAACCCTCCGACCGACTCGGTATTCAAGACATCTGTGACCGCTTCGACTTCCTCCTCAATACGCGGCCCCAGTACCAGCTTGCGCCCGACGCAGCTTACCAGAAGGGCGAAATCTGTTTTCTGACCGAGTTTCAGTCGGCTTTTCTGCGCCGCACCGGTGGCACCGTCGACGAGTCGATCAAAATTAGCCCGCATCAACCGGGCGAACGAGCCCTGCGGCACGTCACCGGCAAAGGTCAAACTGCGGTTGGTTTCGTCGACGGCAAGAATGGTTCGTACCAGTGATTCATCCGATTTATCACGTCTTACCGTCAACGGAAAAAGTAAACCGCTGGCCGGGAGTTTCGCGGCGTGATCTCCGAGATATTCCTTGTATAAATCGAGGGCGCTGCAGCCATCAAGTTCGTAGAGGATATTGTCCTGCGAGCGTGTGATGCGTCTCTCCGGCCCGAACGAATCCCACCCCCCCATCGAACCGAAGCCGACCTGCAGTCGTTGACCGTAAAGCCCGATCAAAACGACGTGACCGGACTTGGCCACCCCCTGGCAGACAACCAGCGTTTCTTTGAAACGGTCACCGTCGCCCGAAAGTCCACCGGTCACGGCGACCCCATGGGGCAAACCGCCGGAAATACCTGCAGCAAGTTGTGCCCCGTTGACATGCAAACCGTCGGAGAAAACCAGTGTATGGACCAACCCCTCTTTGGGGAGTCTCTCAGCAAGGCGCCGACCCACGGCGAAACTTTCCGAGGCCGACGAAATGGCTTCGTCAATGGGTGTGATGGTGGACGAATTGAAGGCGATTGCACATGCGGTGAATGAATCGTCCAACACCCGTGTGCCAGCTATCTCGCCAGCGGTGGAGCAGCCGCAGACGGCGGCGTTTGGAAAGCAATTTTGGATATCGCGTAAATGGGTCGGTTCCCCCAGGAGACTCGGTGCTGCAAATACCAGAACCAGATTAGCGGCCCTGCGGTCCGCCAGCGGCTTCACCGGTTCCTGCCAGCCGCCATCTTCATGCCATACACAACGCTCAATTTTCATCAGCCACCTCGGTCAATACGCGTACAGATACTCCGCTATCGCTATCCCCAATCGATCACCGCGGCGCCGGCGCCATGCAGGCTTGCTTCTCACAGCCACGGAGTTTTATCGGCACGAGCATGCGTCGTCTTAAGGGAATTATTGATCGCGAATTACGCAACTTATGCGACTATATTCACCTGCAAAGTTTTTGGAGTGCCTGGCCGATAATAAATCGATTATGATCTCATCTGATGGCCAAGACGATTCGACTGCTGACAACCGAAAGTCCGACGGACGAAGCGGTACCACCACGAGGAGCACCGGTAATCGGTAATCAGCTTTCTGACCGGCTTTTGCAACTTGGTGTCGGCGAGGTGCGAACTGGTGCTCACGACCGGCAGATTTACGCAACCGACGCCTCGAATTATGCGGTTGAACCCTTGGCGGTGGTGATTCCGGAATGCCGTGAACACATTTTGCGTCTGGCAGCATTTTGCAATGAAAATGGGATTCCACTGCTGCCGCGCGGCGGCGGGACCAGCCTGGCGGGTCAATGCACCAATCGGGCAGTGGTGATGGATACGTCCAATCATTTTCGGCGTGTTCTGGACGTTGATCTGCAGCAGAACACCTGCCGGGTGGAATGCGGAATCACCATTGATGCCGTCAATGAGCATCTTAAATCATTGGGCCATCCGCTGTTTTTTGCACCCGATCCGGCGACACTCAGCCAAGCTTCCATCGGTGGCTGCATCGGAAACAACGCCGCCGGCGCCCGATCTCTTCGTTATGGCCGAACCAGTGAAAATATATTGGCGCTGGATACGGTGCTTGCCGACGGCAGCGCCGTCCGGCTGGAGGCGGGCGCGGGGAGAAGGAACGAGCGGGCCGCATCCCTGGCGCAGGAAGTTGCGGCTGTTGCCCGGGAATATCGGCAATTGATTCGCGAGCGATATCCGAGACTCAACCGGCGTAATGCCGGTTATGCGCTTGACCTGATTCTGGATCAACTGGATGCCGGATGTGAAGAACGGGATTTGAATCTGGCGCCCCTTATCTGCGGCAGCGAAGGAACGTTGGCGATTGTCACGGCCGCCACGCTCAGGCTCCACCCCACTCCTCTGAATCGATCCCTGTATCTGCTGGTGTTTTCATCGCTGGACGATGCGATTGGCGCCGTGCCGGAAATTCTCACAAAGCGACCTACGGCTGTCGAATTAATGGACGACGCGGTATTACGCGCTGCGGCCCTCAACAGCGAAACGGCTGCGATTTCGGCCAAGCTGGGCATCGCGCCGGAAAAATCACCGCCAAATGAAACATCCGGTCCCAGCGTTCTGCTGGTGGAGTTCCAACAGGATCGCGAGAATCCGGGAGACGATCAAACGGGGCAACAGTTTGAGCATCCGGAGACGATCGCCGGCCTCAGTATCGCCCGCCGGCTCAATTCCACGGAACAGGCTATGGCCTGGCAGTTGCGACGCAGTGCCGAGGCCCTGCTGCACGCCCTTTCCAGCGATGCCAAGCCGGTGACGTTTATTGAAGATAATGCCATTCCGATTGACCAGTTACCGCGGTTTGTGCATGGGGTGCGTGGTATTGTTGAACAGCACGGTACCTCGGCCGCCTATTATGCCCACGCATCGGTCGGCGTATTGCACATTCGGCCGCTGCTTAATCTGCACCGCACCGCTGATCGTACCGCCATGGTGGAGATGGCGGTACGCGTTGCGCGGCTGGCCCGGGAGTGCGGCGGGGTCATGTCGGGCGAGCATGGTGACGGGCGGGTGCGGGGGCCGCTGCTGAAGGAATTTTTCGGGCCTGAACTTATCACCGCGTTTGAGCGGATCAAGCGGATATTTGATCCAACCGGCATACTGAATCCCGGTATGATCGTGGGTGCCGGCCCCGAAACATCCATCGCCGAGCAACTGCGTATTGATGAGTTGAATATTCATACCGCGGAAAAAGTTAAGACCGTCTACGATTACCGGGAACAGGGGACGCTGGCCGGAGCCGTTGAAATGTGCAACGGGGCGGGGTTTTGTCGGAAGTTGGGGCCGGGAACCATGTGTCCATCGTATCGAGCCACGCTTGACGAGCGACATTCACCTCGCGGACGTGCCAATGCCCTGCGCCATGTCCTGCTTCATCCTTCGGGTGAACCGCAATTTAATGATCCTGAGACTTTCGAAACGCTCAATTTATGTCTTTCGTGCAAGGCCTGCAAAACCGAGTGCCCCAGCAATGTGGATATCGCCAAGCTCAAAGCTGAGTATCTCGCCTCATCGTATGCTCAGGCCGGTCGTGTGCCGCTTTCGGCCCGGCTGGTGGGACATGTGCGGCTGCTCAATGCAATCGGGTGCAGCATGCCGGCATTTGCCAATGCGGTTTCACGGGGCCATCTGTTCCGCCACTGGGTACTCCCGCGGCTTGGGATCACGCCGCTGCATCCCCTGCCGCCGTTCGCCCCTTCGCTTAAGCGACGGCTCGCCAAACACAGGCGGCTGAAATCTGACGCGCAAAATGCGATTGTGTGGCTTGGCCGACGCTTGATGGATGAATTACCGCATCAGGCCGCCAATACCCGATCCGTGATACTCTTCGCCGACTGTTTTACGGGTTTTACCGATTCTCATATTTCGCTGGCGGCTGTGGAGCTTCTGGTTCGGCTTGATTGGCGCGTCTTCATTGCCGAGGCCGGGTGCTGCGGCCGAAGCATGATGTCGGTCGGCATGCTGACTGAAGCCCGATCAACCGCCCACGCTACATGGCAGCATCTGCATGGGTGGGTAACGAGGATTAAGCCGTCGGCGTTGCTGTTTCTGGAACCGTCATGCCAAAGCTCAATCATCGACGACTGGAAGTCTCTGCTGCCACCCAACAGCGTGGCGAAGATTAAGGAATTGCCGCCGATACTTTCTGTGGAAGATTTCATCGCGCTTGATTCAGAGGCCGTCAGAAGCATTATTCGGGGGAAGGACGCACCGCGGAATGTGGTATTTCACGGCCACTGCCACCAGAAGGCCCTGTGGGGTCAGGGGGGCATTCAGGAGCTGATCAAGCAGGTCGCCGACGGCTGCGGTGTCGTTCTGCCGACGGGGTGCTGCGGCATGGCGGGGTCTTTCGGCTACGGTCTGCACCGCTACCCCTTAAGCAAGGCGATATTCGCCGCACCCGAATTTGACGGCTTGCGCCAGTGCGCCAAGGAGGATGCAATCCTTGCAACTGGCACATCGTGTCGCGGCCAGATTCACCACTGCACGGGGCGAACAGCGATGCATCCAGTCGAATGGCTGGAGCGGCTGACCCGAGATGCAGATCATGGCCCATCAGGCACGAATTTGTAATACTCGCCGCCTGGATTCCCCGGCCGGCATGGCTGCATCAGAGAATTGTGGTGCAGCCGTCGGAGAATTCTCACGGCGCGGGGGAATCGATGTATACTATCGGGCGTCCTAGCAGGAGATCATGCCATGCATAAGATCACGCTTCTGATCAAACCGGGAGACAGAGCCTGTGTCGCTGCACGGCGCGTTATTGATTTAATCATTACTCCCCATGTGGCGGCACTGATTGAGGAAGTGGATATCTCACAGAACCCGGACCTGGAAGCCGAATATGGATCGGAAATTCCGGTGGTGCTGATTGACGATGTGGTGGAATTCCGCCGCAGTATTGATCCAGAAAAGCTCGCACGCCTGTTTTATGACGATCTGGGGGAGCGGTTTGCCGGTATCAGTTGACACGGGCTGCGCCGCTCTGCCGCCTGTGGGAATGTGTTGCTGATAGGACGGGAAGCCATAGCGATCATGCACGAGTGTAAAATTACTGTCCGCGTTCGATATGTTGAATGCGATCCGATGGGGTATCTGCATCATTCGCATTATCTGCCCTACTTGGAAATGGGCCGGACCGAATTGCTGCGTCAATCCGGTGCCGATTACCGTACGCTTGAAAGCGAAGGCTTTTTCTTCGTGGTAACCAAACTTGCCATTGCGTTCAAACGCCCGGCACGCTACGACGATGAACTTGAAATCGTCACGCGAATCGTACGCAGAACGCATGTCCGTATTGACCACGAATATGAGATTTTCAATCTTCAATCCAAATTGCTGATCTCCACTGCATCCACCACCATCGCCTGTGTAGACCGCGCGGGCCAGGTCATCCCCATCCCCGATACCCCTGCCATTACACCGGTTCATCCACCGGAGCGATAAGCCATGTCGCAACCATCGGCGCCGGAACCGTTGCATAGGCATAACGCCCACGACCAACCGCGATCCTTCGATCTGATGATCATCGGCTCGGGCGCAGCGGGAATGATGGGCGCCGTGGCGGCGGCTGATCGGATACGGCTGCTCGCCAAACCTACCGCCACCATCGCCATTTTGGAGAAAAACAGCCGACCGGGGATCAAGGTGCTGGTGTGCGGCGGTGGAAGGTGCAATCTCACCAACGCCGGGAGCCTGGATTTTCTCATCGGACAGTTTGGCCGCAACGGACGCTTCCTCACCCCCGCCCTGCAGCGGCTGGATAATACGGCACTCCGCCAATGGTTTGCAGATCGGGGTGTGCCGACGCATGAAGAGCATGACGGCAAGATTTATCCGGATTCCAATCAGGCGGCCTCCATCGTTAACACGCTGGTGCAGGCCATGCACAAGGCCGGAGTTGCTATTTTTTCATCGTGCCCGGCAACGGCTGTTGCGCACAATGAGGGGGGATTTCTGGTGCAGACCCCCGGCCGGACGATGCGCGCCGTCAATCTGCTGATCTGCTGCGGCGGGCAGAGCTATACACGGATGGGCACCACCGGCGACGGATATCAGTTCGCGGCCGCGCTGGGCCACCAGATTGTCACGCCCCGGCCCGCCGTGGTACCGCTGCTGGTGAAGGAGGCATGGGTAACCGAACTGCAGGGGCTGGCGGTGCGGAATGTAAAGGTTGCCATCGAGGCGCCGGGGCCGCTGCCACGGCTGGCCACGGGAAAACCCGCTCCGAGCATCAATGATATGCTCTTCACGCATTTCGGCCTATCCGGGCCGGCGGTATTGAATTTATCCGAAATTGTCGCCGAACTTCTCGAAAAATTTTCCTCCGTCGGCCTCAAGATTGATTTTTCTCATCACATCAGCAGTGAGGAATGGCGAAGCACTTTTGCCCGCTGGCGGCAAACCTGCGGCAAAAAGCTGCTTAAAACGCTTTTGAGTGAATCGTTTCCTGTTCGCCTAACCGAAATGTTTCTCCGCCTTGCCGCAACGCCGGATGACACACTTTGCAGCAACGTAACATCCGCGCAAACCCATCGACTGATCGAGTGCATAAAAAACACGCGGTTTGAAGTCATTGCGACGCGCGGCTTCAAGGAAGCGATGGTGACGGCCGGGGGCGTGCGCTTGGATGAGGTCGATCCCCGGACGATGGAATCACGCATATGCCGAAACCTGTTTCTGGCCGGAGAGGTTCTCGATCTGACCGGCCCGAGCGGCGGTTATAATCTGCAGTTGGCGTTTTCGACCGGCTATCTCGCCGGCGAATCCATTGCCGACCGGATCACCCAGCAGCGAGAGGAGCCCGTTTGATCCCCGACCGTCGTCATATCCACACCGAGCAGGCGAACCCGCACTCGGCGAATCTGGATCAGTTATCCACCGTCGAGGCACTTGCGCTGCTTGATGCAGAGAACATGCGGGCGGTTCAAGCCGTCGAAGAAGCCCGCGAATCGATCGCCCGTGCGGTGGATTGGGCGGCCGATGCGCTGCGGCGCGCAGGGCGAATCATTTACGTGGGAGCGGGAACCAGCGGGCGGCTTGCCGTGCTCGATGCGGCCGAGTGTCCGCCTACATTTTCCAGTGAGCCGCAGCAGGTTATCGCGATTATTGCCGGCAACGACGCGGCCCTGCGCCGCTCCATTGAGGGGGCGGAAGACGACCGGGTCGCCGGTTCAGCAGCCATCTCTGAGTTGGCGGTCGGAAAACTGGATTTTGTCGTCGGCATTGCGGCGGGCGGCACGACGCCATTTGTGCATGCTGCCATCGATCAAGCACACCAAGCCGGGGCAAAGACCGCTTTGATGCTCTGCACCGACCCGGCGGCGATTTCCACTACGGCTGAGCTGATGATTTACCTGCCCACCGGACCGGAGGTGATTACCGGCTCGACCCGCATGAAGGCCGGCACCGCCACCAAGCTCGCTCTTAATGCCATCAGCACGCTGGCGATGGTGCGGATCGGGAAGGTTTTTGGAAATATCATGGTGGATTTGGATGCGGGAAAGAATACCAAATTATGGGATCGGGCCGCCCGAATTATTGAATCGCTGACCTTGCGAAATCGGGCCGATTCGCTCGCGCTGCTTCAGGAGGCGGAGGGAAAAGTGAAACGGGCGCTGGTGATGCATCATCATCGCGTATCCGCAGCGGAAGCTGACGCCCGACTGGCGGCGAACAACGGACACCTGCGAGGATTAATTCCGGAATCGCCTACACGATTAGGTTAGTTTTTTTACGCACAGTGCGTAGGGGAACGCAGCGGGCCGTTCCTGAGGCTTGAGCGTCCACGCCTGCAGATGTGCATCTTCCGTCGCCCATAAGGCCGCGGTCGCTGGTTCCGCCCTCATCGTGGTAAAAAAGACTACCATATCTCGCGCGGGATATTGAATCGAGCTGCGCACCGCGTGAGTCGCTTTTTTATCACGCTAAGCTGGCTATAAGAAGGTGATGAGAGGACTGGCGAAAAAAAGAGGGGATGCCTCAAAATGCGCTTGGTGTCCGGCGGAATGTCCGCCGGCGATGAACGCTTTTACAGGAGGTCATCCCC